>NZ_CAXTGZ010000048.1:0-19147 GCF_964243625.1 uncultured Caballeronia sp. | reverse complement strand
ACCCACGCGCCCGTGAAGAGCGCGACCCGTGGCATCTTCGGTAATCAAATACGTTTCAAAAGTTTCAACCCACGCGCCCGTGAAGAGCGCGACGTAATCCTGTACGAGCTGCACCGCCGCTGCATCGGGTTTCAACCCACGCGCCCGTGAAGAGCGCGACATACAAGGGCAGCGCTACTGCGCGGGGCACAAAGGTTTCAACCCACGCGCCCGTGAAGAGCGCGACAAGCTTCTACCGTAACGCCGTACTAACTACTTCCCGTTTCAACCCACGCGCCCGTGAAGAGCGCGACACCCCATGGATTGATGCTCGTGAGCGCTTTTTACGAGTTTCAACCCACGCGCCCGTGAAGAGCGCGACAAAAGAAGAAGGAGGAAGGAAGAAGAAAAGGAGGTTTCAACCCACGCGCCCGTGAAGAGCGCGACCCGGCGAGAAATGGATTCGAGTCACGGACGATGAGTTTCAACCCACGCGCCCGTGAAGAGCGCGACATTAATTCTTTTGCTGCTTATAAAACCCACTCAGTTTCAACCCACGCGCCCGTGAAGAGCGCGACCGAGATCTCCATAAGTAATGCAGGCTCCCGCCCGCGAGTTTCAACCCACGCGCCCGTGAAGAGCGCGACATCCAAAGCCGCAAGGCGCTGGGATGGTCACAGGTTTCAACCCACGCGCCCGTGAAGAGCGCGACTGATCAGCTGCCATGCGTAGTGCGTGCTGCATGCCTGTTTCAACCCACGCGCCCGTGAAGAGCGCGACCTTTCCTGCTTTATTCAGCGCGTATGCTTTTTGCGCCGTTTCAACCCACGCGCCCGTGAAGAGCGCGACCCCACCTAACCTAACCCACTGTACTGCCAGACAAAAACCGCTCAATTCCGCGAACCTCTGCTTTTCGGTAGCCCAAACACGCCTCCGTCCTCAAATTCCCACCGTGCTTAAAAAAATCCCTAACAAATTCAACGCCGTGCAAATCCGCGAACCTCCCCGTAAAATCCCGGTCGCTACACGTTCGCACTCGCCCAAACAATCAAACCAAAACGGCGATCCCATCTCAAACAATCAACGGCGCATTAAAATCCACCGCTTCTTTCGCGCCGATGTGTTCAATCCGCCGCTCCCAGTTATTCCCAAGGAAGTAGAACCGCAAACTATCCACATCGGGATCGATCACACTGACAAGCCGGCGTTTTAACAGCGTCCATTGGGCGGCATCGACTTCAATCTCGAACACCGAGTACTGCACCCGCTGGCCAAAATCCTTGCAGGCGCGAGCGACGCGTCGCAAACGGCGCGCGCCGCCCTCCGTCGATGTCGCCACGTCGTAGCTCACAAGCACCATCATCGTGATGACCTCATTTCCATAAAAATGCCGGATAGGCGTCGATGTCCCCGCGCAAATGCCGTGCGAGCAACTGCGCCTGCACAAACGGCACCATGCCAAGAGGGATTTTTTCATCGAGAAACGGATGCGCGATCTCGTCACGTTTCCGCTCCTGGTAAGCAATGAGCAATGCCTTTCGCGATGTCTCCGTAAGCAGGCACGCACCGTTATCGAGGAAACGGAAATCTTTCTTGTTCAACTGCTTCCGATTGATCATCGATAAAGCCAGCCGGTCTGCAAGCACCGGCCGCATTTCTTCGATGAGATCGAGCGCGAGACTCGGTCGCCCCGGCCGGTCGCGGTGCAGGAAACCCACAGCGGGGTCCAGGCCGACGGTCTCGAGCGCCGAACGGCAATCGTGCGTGATCAGCGTGTATAAAAACGAAAGGACGGCGTTGATTGCGTCGAGCGGTGGGCGCCGACTTCGGCCATTGAACTTGAAGGCAGGATCATCGATACGAACGAGATGCTGAAAAACGCCAAAGTAACTTTGCGCGGCTTCGCCTTCCAGTCCCCGCAACACATCGATCTCGTTTTCACTTTGCAGCCGGCGCGAAATGATCAGCAACCGCTTCTGCGCGCGCTCGAGTTCGAGACGGATCTCGTCGGCAAAACCATCGCCGTAATCACGCAGCGCGCGGTTCAGAACGGCGCGCTGGTTATGTATTTTTCCGGATACCACATTTCGCACGATGGGCGCGGCGCGAACAAGGTCGTCGCTCACGCGATACTGCTCCCGTCGCAGCAGCACGTTTCCCGAGACCGGCCCTTCCACTCGCGCGAGAAAACGACCGTGCATCGATAGATACGCGACGCTCACACCGGACTCGGCACAAAAGCCGAGCAATGGCGGCGAAATCATCACGCGCCCGAAGCACACGACGCTTGCCAGCATGTGGATGGGCAACCGGGCACGTTCGTCGCCTTCCACTTCCATCACGACATTTGCGCCGTCTTTTTTGAGCCACGCGCCTTCGGTGGTGACGTACAACGTATTGAGTTGTCGTCGCAAAGTTAGTCCTCGAGTTGCGCCGCGAACCACGCTTTCGCCGAAGCATGTCGACCCAACATTTGTGGCCGGCAGTCATCGATCAGCGAACACGAGTCGCAGCGGCTTGCTTCATAACGCGCGGTAGGTGTGTGGCCATCGCGAACGAGCGCGCGCACCGCATCGATCGTGCCGATGGTCAGCGCGCGCAATTCTTTATCGATGGACACAACACGACGGCGGCGCGTCTTCCCGTAAAAGAGCGCGCCTTCCTGGATGGACTGCTTCGACATGTATTCCAGACACAGCGTCTGGGCGCAAAGCTGAACTTCGTCCGCCCGATGCGCTTTCGGTTTGCCGCGCTTGTATTCGACAGGGTAAGCGCGCTCGACATGTTCGCTATCCTGACGATGAAATTCCACGACATCGGCAACGCCGGCAATACCCAGATCAGCGTTCGATAAAGGCATTGCCGTAACGGTGCGCACGCCTTGCCGGTTCTCCGCGTGGGGTGTGTCGGCGCGCTCGTGCAAAACACGACCCTCGGCGGTGAAGAGGTTCTCGCTCCATATTTGTTCAAGGTGGATCAGCGCGCATTGCCGTGGACAAAACAGATAATGCTGGAGCGCGGACAGGGCGATGGTTTCGTCGACCGCGGGTGTGCTTGTCATCGCATCAGATTTGATGGATAACTTCGACGCCGCTCGGAATTTTCGACTTATCGACGGACACGTTGTAGTCGGAGAAACGTCGTGCCGGAAGTTCGGCGCCCTCTGTCACGCGATCGACACTGACTGCATCGAAAAGCGTATGCGCTGGCGCATTGCCCAATGCGCTCTCGTGCTTGAACACGATAAGCTTGCGCGCTGCCATTTCGCCGCGGGCAGCAGAGCGGTCATGCTCAAACATGTTGGTCAGCGAACGCCACACGAGTTCGAGATCGTCGTTGGTGAACCCGGTGCGCTCTGCAAGTTTCGCCGATATGAACCCATGCGCACGATACAGACCATAGGGGAGGATGTGCTTGCGGCCCATGGTGCGATCCGAGTTCTCCGCGTCCTTTTCGTTTGTCACGCACATGCGCGTGATGGACACTTCCATTGGCACGACGGGTTCTATCGACTGAGCAAAAGCTAACTGGATCGGGCCGCGCACTTGTCCGCAATTGACGCCCGTGCTCATGACTGCGCCAAAAGCACGGATGTCGAAGAAGTTCGTACACATCCACTTTGTGAGCGCTTCGGCATCTTTGGGATTTTTAGGCATTTTCTTGTCCGCCGGCACAAGGTTGAGCGCTTCATATCCCAACTTATTCTGGAGATTGAGGACCGCTTTTTCCTGCATGTAAATAGCGTGGCCGGCCTTATTGTCTTTTTCCAGCGTGACGTAGTTCCGGATCTTCCGTTTCAGACAGACATCGGTAACCAAACCCAAATTGGTTTCGGGATCGACGCGCGGCAGATTGCCAGCATCGGGATCACCATTCGGATTGCCGTTGGTGACGTCAAACAAATAAACGAACTCGTAGCGATTGGCGATAGTGGTCATTAAATGGTCTCCAGAGTTTCATCGGGAACGTTTACGGTCCCATCCTTGCTGACTTTCGGTCGAAATCGCTCGTTGCGCTGGTGGTAATAGCCGATAGCGAAGCGGCCTTGATCTTCAAGGCGGAGTGTCTTCGGAAATTCGCAGCCAAGCTCTTCAATGATTTGCTGCGCTTCTTTTTCGAGCGATATTGCGAGGCCTTTGCCCTTAGGATCTTTCATCGCCTTGGACAGATGATTCTGGGCGCCTCGCATCAGAACGGGAAAGACGCCCGCGGGCATAGCCGAAGCCGATCCGTAATATCGATCCTTGATGCTTGCGCTAACTGAGTGCAATGCGGCTTCCTGAATGCTTTCCAGCACAGAAAAAAGTCGTCCGAGTAAATAACCCGGCGTAGTGACGCTTCTATCCAGACTCACAGGTACCTCCTGTTGGTGATCTTTGTTGTTGAGGCGCTGATCTCGCCTCAAAACTGCTTTGCACAATGCGGCGCGCAATCCGGAGATATCACCGTCGGCACGCATGCGCATGATTGCCGCGCTCAATAAATTTCGCGGGTAACGGTCTCCGCTAAGTATTGAGCGCATCACGGAACCCGCTAAGAGCGGTGGAACGTTTTCAGTCTTCTCCTGAGCGGCGATGGACGCAAGCAAACGCCACACGGCGGGGGGCGTTTTCCAGGGACGCGGCTCAATGGCAAGGTCGTCGTAGTGCCGCGCAAGCCGCTTCGCGAATTCGCCCAGACCTTCAGTGAACCAATAGCGCACCGAGAGCCGCGATGCGTTCGGCGATAAACCGAGCACGAATATCCGGGTCTCGGCATCCAGATTCACGTCGAGGTAACGCATGGCGCGTCCTTCCGAGACTGCATCAAGCGCCTGTTTGAGCTTCTCGGCTTCGGCGGAGTCGCTAGGCGGCGGTTCCAGCGCACTAAAGAAAAAGTCTTCCGCGGCCTCTTGCTCCTTCTGACTCTTCGCTTCCGCCCAAAACACGACACTTGCATCGCCGATTTGCACGCACTGACGATGATGCGGATCGCGCAGCAGCAGGTAATTCAGAACCGTTGTATATGCGAACGCCGCGTGTACCGATACAGGCGCATTCCCGCCGCGGTCCTTGCCATAAGAATCAAAAGCGTCGAGATTGAATGAAACGATGGACGCGCCCGACGATTGCGCGCCCCACACGCCCTTGATTGCTGGATGAAGCCGCGCTATGGGACGTGTCTCGCCGCTCACCAGACACAAGCCAAGCGGGGAGTCGTCGGTCGCGCTGTATCGCTTGATCAACTCCTGCGCCGCGGCGCGTTCGTGGATGTATTCCTGCTCACCATCCAGCCGAAACACAATGTTTGCACCGAAGATCGCCGGTCCATGTTTGACGATGGCTTCACACTGCTGCCATTGATCGGGAATCCATTCCTCGATGAACTTGCGCAAGGCGACAAGGCCGTCGTCGGTGGCATCGGCGAGACGCTCCAGGTGAAGCGCCTTGAACACGCCATGAGATCGAACATTTAACGTCGGGACATCGGAGTCTTTCCTGTGCTCCACGCCGAGCACGAACGCGGTCTTGTCCCATAGGAAAAACGGCGGCGGCGCGGTGCCCGATCGCTTGAACGATGCCGGGACAGTCAGCATGACCCATTTCGATTTTTTGTCGCTGGGATCGCTCAGGCTGATGATGTCCTGCACCTTTCCGTGGCGATCCAGCAGAATGCAGTAGCCGATCTTTTCCTGTGTCAATCCGAACGCCGGGACTTTTCCCTGCGCCGCGAGGCGTTCGTAATATTCCACGAGCGATTTGAAGATCATGCTGCACGCTCAGCGAAGGGCAGCGCAGGAACATCGATCCATCCATCCTTGATCGATGCCCTGAAAAAATGCGGCGTCATGCCGTTATCGAAATCGATGTCGTGAAGCATCCAGCCGAGATCTTTTTCGGCAATCAGCGATTGGTGCGGCGTCCGCGCCTCATCATTACCCTCAAGCAAACTAAAATCAGCGGGAAATTCACGCACGCCGAAACACGGCATCTGAAAACACTGACCTTTGCGCGCACGCCGATTAAAAATGTCGAGATGCTTGCCGATGGAATCACCTTCTTCGGCTTTGTCTGTCAGCGTGAAATGTGCTTCTATCACATAGGCTACGTCTCTGAGAATAGATGCAGCGCGCTGTTGACGGTCTTCATCGACGTAGTTGGCGAGGCCTTCCAGCGTGCCTTTTTTCATAGCCGAGCGCGCGCTCGATGCCGGAATCTTGCTGGCAACTTCATTGCGGCGAATGGTGTCGAAGCGAATCTCGTTCAGCACCTGAATGCGATCGATGACCCAGCGAATCGCGGGTTTCCAATGGATGGCTTCCACAATGCCGCGCGCGGCCGAAGGTGTGATGACGTCGTAGGACACGCGCTCAACTTTCATTTCCGGGCGCGTGAACAACGCCCTCTCGCCCCTTACTAGCAAACGAATTCCGTATGCCACCGTTTTCTCCTTTATTTGACGCAGGACATCGCCGCCCGATGCCGGCTCGCGGCTTCAGGCGGACGCAACCGATTGGAAATCCGGGTTATTGAATGAGGCTGTCTGGATCGAGCAGCATCGTGCCGTCAAGCTGCAAGCCAAAACGGTCGTTGTATAAGTGCATGGTGATCAGTTGCATGAACTGCGTGCCGTATTTGTCGGGCGCGACCGGTTGAATGGCGCCACTGGCGGCAAGTGCGTCGTGCGCGTTGCGCGGAATCTGTATGAGATACGGTTGCAGCTTTCGCGCAATGCCACCGCAGCTTTCCGTGTGTTCGAGGTCTCGCAGCAGCGCCTTGCATTCGCCGTCAGCGGGAATGATCACCGGCATTTGCACGCTTTCGATCATCTGGAACTGTTGATCGACAAGCTCGAATTTGAACGCTGCGATCCCATCGGCCTCGATTGTTCCTAACAGATTGCATCCGTCAAGTTTGTCCGCGCCGATCTGCCAATAAAGCGCGCCGAAGTATTCATTGATCGCGGCGATTGACAGCGGGTCAGCCTTGGCGGCACGCATGATTTCTCGCGCTTTGTCGGCGAGCGGCATCAATGCTTTTGGTGGCGCCCAATCGGGGTTTGCCGTTGAAAAGACTTCGACGATGCTCTCTGCGCGCGATCTCTTTCCGCTTCGATTGCAGCGACCGGCCGCCTGAGCGATTGAATCCAGCCCGGCTTCGGCGCGCAACACGTACGGAAAATCGATATCGACGCCAGCTTCAATCAATGACGTCGATATAAGGCGGCACGGATTTTCCCTTTTCAGCGTCTCGCGCACTTCGCTCAATACACGCGTTCGATGTTTGGGGTACATCAGCGTACTCAAGTGGCGCGCGCCTTCCTCATCTGCGATCGACACGTAAAGCGCCTGCGCATGCCGCCTGTTATTGACGATGGCGAGCGCCTGCTCGTGGTGGCGCATGCGCTGGGTCAGGGCGTCGTCGTCAAGCGTGCCTGCGGATACTATGGTGACACGCGCCAAGGTTTCAAACAGTGCCTCTGGATCGGGCGCAAGTTCTATTACGTCCTTGAAGCCGCCCGCGAACTTCGGCGCGTTGAGGGCGGGTTGCGTTGCGGTGCATAGCGCGACGCTCGTTCGATAATTGAGCGCAAGTTCGTCGAGCACGGCTACGCACGGGCGCAGCAGTTTCAGTGGGAGCGCCTGAGCTTCATCGAGAATGACAACGCTGCCCGTAATGTTATGCAACTTGCGGCATTGAGACGGTTTCGATGAATACAAGCTCTCGAAGAATTGCACCGATGTCGTCACGATAATCGGCGCGTCCCAGTTGTCCATCACGACGCGTAACTTTGCCGCAGCTTCCGGATTCTTGCCGGGCGTTGGAACGAACGCGCTGTGATGCTCGAGCACGGCGGCATCGCCCAGATCGCCGAATGCTTTCTTGAACACAGCCGCATTTTGCTCAACGATGCTCGTGAACGGAATCACGAAAATCACGCGGTCGAGGCCATGCGCGATGGCGTGATCAAGCGCGAATGCCAGAGAGGTCAGCGTCTTGCCGCCGCCAGTTGGTACGGTCAGCGAGAACATGCCGACGCGATCATTTGTGTGCGATCGGGCGTGCGTGAGAATTTGGGCGCGGGTTATATCGATGGGCTTTTCGACTTTGAACGTGCCTAAATGTGCGTCTAGTTTTGCGCGCAATTCAATGAGCGTCGGCTTGGGTGTGTCGCGATCGAGCGGACGATTTTCTATTTTGGAATAGAAGCGGTCGGTATCGAGGTAATCGCCATCTACGACGCACGAGAAAATCATCCGCGTCAGAAGAGACATTTGAAACTGCAGGCGGTCCGCGTTTTTATGCCATGTGGTTGGCGCCATTTCCCTCGGCGTTGCCGGCAACGTCAGGTCTTTCAGATAGTCGTTGAATAGGGGAGGAAGTTCCGCGGCTAGTCGGCCGTCGAGTGAAGTGCGTGTTCCAGGGTCGCGGCCGTTTGCCAATCCCGCGTGGTGACCTGCAATACCGTAGGCCATCATGCGGCCTAATGCGCCGTATTTTTCGGATGCAACTTTAGCGCCCCATGTGGCATGGTCAACGCGTTGACCGCCTCGGATTCGCTGTTGGTATGCGTCAGTGTATTTGCCGAGATCGTGCAGCTTTCCAGCCGTTTCCGCGAGGACTGTGGCGCCGAAATGTTTGGCCGCTTGGCCCGCGAGTTTTCCCACCGCGTTCAGATGATCTGGGAGTGTTTGCCAGTCAGTTTCGTCAGCGTTAGACGTGGAGTGTGCGTGGAAAATTCTTGTCACGGGCGTCGCCATTTGGAACGGTTGGCAGGCGTTTTACTCGTGGGGAACAGGCGGCTTGGGTCGCCGCTTTATCGATGTTCAACCTGCAATTCGCAGAGCTTACTATCGGCGGTATCTTATAAAATGAATTTAGTGTAATTTTTTGAGTGAGTTGGTAGGGCCGCGGAATGACCGACCTTGATGTCATTCAAATTTCAGACTGTGTGCAGGGGGAAACGCAGCGTTTTGCCGCTGTGGAGCGTCGCGGTCTTGGCTGTTTTTTCAACGCGCCTCGTGAATGCGCGACGGTTCGAGCGCGGTGGCCGTGTGTACTTGCGCCACTTTTAAGTCACGCGCCCGTGGGGACGCGACCTTCGTACGTCCAGACCTCCTGGATGGTTGAGTGTGTTTCAACCCATGCGCCTGTGAGGACGCGACTCACCGCGCCATTACTCTTTGCCAGTTGCACCAGTTTCAACCCACGCGCCCGTGAGGACGCGACGCAAGAAGCACGTATGCCGCACAAAAAGCGAGAGTTTCAACCCACGCGCCCGTGAGGACGCGACGTTGCGCATCATCGAACCGATCTGGTTGACCAAGTTTCAACCCACGCGCCCGTGAGGACGCGACCGTCTGGCGTGAGTGTTCAAACGCGCCGTTGTTTTCGTTTCAACCCACGCGCCCGTAAGGACGCGACCAGCAACGCACGCAGCGCGGGAACGCCATGTTTATGTTTCAACCCACGCGCCCGTGAGGACGCGACCGGACCAAATGCAACTCACTGATCATTTTTCCCTCGAAGTTTCAACCCACGCGCCCGTGAGGACGCGACACGCGATGTGGGACCACCTGACGAGTGGATGGCAGTTTCAACCCACGCGCCCGTGAGGACGCGACCTGACTCTGTAGCACTTCGCCGCTTTCATACTTGTTGTTTCAACCCACGCGCCCGTGAGGACGCGACGCATGTCAAGGGAATGAGGATAAAAGGCTATGAAGAGTTTCAACCCACGCGCCCGTGAGGACGCGACGACGTTACCGAGCCGCCAGGATTTCAAGTGGCTGCAAGTTTCAACCCACGCGCCCGTGAGGACGCGACACGATGATGCACGCTGCCTCCTGTGGCTCGGCCAGTTTCAACCCACGCGCCCGTGAGGACGCGACGAACCGAAATCCCTCGCGCACGGCGGCTTTGCCTGTAGTTTCAACCCACGCGCCCGTGAGGACGCGACTCCAAGGAGCGCGACCGAAGGCCCACCGACAAGGTTTCAACCCACGCGCCCGTGAGGACGCGACACTGCACACATCCCCATGTGTTACTTGCTGCTGCGAGTTTCAACCCACGCGCCCGTGAGGACGCGACCTGCGACTGAGCCATGTCGCCGGTCGGCAAAATTCCGTTTCAACCCACGCGCCCGTGAGGACGCGACGCCCTGGTCTTTTGTCTGTTTCATTTTGAGATAGTTTCAACCCACGCGCCCGTGAGGACGCGACATCGTGATCTGGATGGACCGCGATGAGGCGTACGTTTCAACCCACGCGCCCGTGAGGACGCGACCAAGAAACGATAGCCGGCCGTATTGCGGATTATCGTTTCAACCCACGCGCCCGTGAGGACGCGACGCAGGCGAAGCTCATCGGCTGGCCGTCATAGGTGTTTCAACCCACGCGCCCGTGAGGACGCGACCTCATCCCATGTAACCTACTGTTTTCAAAGCCACCAACACCGTCGTTCCGGGAACCTGCTGCAAAACGCTGCTTAGCATCGCCAAGAAACTGCACAGCCAGCGCCTCATCCATATAAAACCGTTACAAATCAGAGCGTCTATCATTCCGCGAACCTCCCCGTAAAACACCGGTCGCTACCGGTTCGCGCTTGCCAGTCTCATCGACCCAACTCAAAGCCCCCGCACATTAACGCCACAAAACCGCCTCATAAATCACCCAACAAACCCGGCCGAATATTACCCCAAGCAATTTCGTTCTCCGGACCATTAAGCAAACCGAAAGGCTGGGTCGCCCGCGTATATAATAATCATTCTCATTTAGACGCCAACCGGACGCGTCCAACGCCCCACTCGCCCAGCAACCCAACCAGAACAAACCGCAATTCGCCTCATGCTCACCCCCCAATCCCTCCGCACCTGGTCCTTCGTCCATCGATGGACGAGCATCGTGTGCACGGCCTTCATGCTCTTGTTGTGCCTCACCGGCTTGCCGCTGGTCTTCGGCCACGAGCTCGATGTGCTTCTGGGCGATGCCATCGAAGCTCCCGAACTCCCGGCGAACCAAGCCATCGCGCGCGTAACCTACGACGCCATCCTGAAATCCGCGCTGACGAAAAATCCCGGCCACGTGCCGCAATACATGATCTGGGAGCCGGATGAACCCATGCTGCCGATCATCGTTACCGCGCCGCGCGCCGATACGCCGCCCGACGACACCCAAAGCACCACCATCGATGGCCGCACGGCCAAAGCGTTAGGCGCGCCCCCGGGCAAGGGATCGCTGAAATTCATCCTGCTGAAACTGCACGTCGATATGTTCGCCGGCCTGCCTGGCAAGCTGTTCCTCGGCGCGATGGGCGTGACGTTTGTCGCCGCGATCGTCTCGGGCGTGGTGGTCTATCTGCCGTTCTGGAAGAAGGTCGGTTTGGGTCGCGTGCGGATCAAAAAGTCGCGGCGCATCGCGTGGCTCGATGGCCACAACGCGCTCGGCATGCTGACGCTGGTCTGGGCGCTGCTCGTCGGCGCCACGGGTTCCATCAACACGCTCGCCGACCTTCTGCTCGATGCCTGGCGCAACGACCAGCTCGCGCAAATGCTCGCGCCGTATCAAGGCAAACCGCCGGTCGTCGCAACCGCGTCCATCGACGAAGCGATAAAGACCGCGCGCAACACGGCGCCATCGATGATTCCCTCGTTCGTCGCATTTCCCGGCACGCGTTTCAGCAGTCCGCATCACTACACGGTGTTCATGCGTGGCGACGGCATCTTGACGACGCGGATGCTGCGCCCGGTTCTTATCGATGCCGAAACCGGCGCGCTCACCGATTCGCGCGAATTGCCGTGGTATTTGAAGTTGCTGCTCGGTTCGCAACCGCTGCACTTTGGTGATTTCGGCGGCATGCCGCTGAAGATCTTCTGGGCAGCGTTCGATGTACTGACGATCGTCGTGCTGGGTAGCGGCTTGTATCTGTGGTTATCGCGTGGGAACAAGAACAAAGCCAAGCCCGCGTGAACGAAAAAACCCCGCGCGTGCGGGGTTTTTTATTGAATCAACTAGCAGCGCTTACATCAACCCCATCCAGACCATCGCAACAATCGAAGCCGCCACGATCACCGCGCCGACGGTCTTGCGTTTGTTCAACTCGGTCCACAACAACACGCCGGTCAGCGACAACAAGATGATGCTGCCCGCGAGCGTATCGATCAGTAGCACCCAACCCACGCTCAGGCCCACGCCCTTGTGCAGATTGCTCATGGTCGAAAGAAAGCTGTTCTCGCTTTTCTTGACCGATACAAACCCGTTCCCCACCCAATATTCCGCCGATACCGACCCGCTGGGCGACGCCACCGCCACCGTCCACTGTTCCGGCTGCATGGTTTTCTGATCGCCCCAGCCCACCGCATGCGCCGGTTCGCGTTTCGCCCGGCCGAGATTGCCTTCGATCTTGAGTTCTTTCTTGAGCCATTTGCCGAGGTCCATCGGCGACTTGAGGCCTTGGGCGGGTAGCGCCAGTTGCATCTGCGAGACCTGCGGTTCGCCGCTCGAAATCCTCAACGGACCCGCACGATGATTCAGCAGGAAGCCGGTCGAACCAAAGAGCAACCCGAGCACCGCGCCCCACAATCCCACCCATCCATGTACTTTGCGCAGCCATTTGATGAACGTGGCGCGGCGCGAACGCTGTTTGCGGGATATCTGGTCGGCGTCGTCGATGTGCCTGTTGCCGTGCGGCGCGTACTGCATCGTGGTCGCGTTGGACGCGGGATCAAGGGTTTCGGGCGCGTTCACGCGTCTCTCCAGTCTTACGATTCGGGGGAATATCGGATGGCTCAGCTGACCGATGCACACAGATGCGCATCGGCCAAGGCAATTCTCGAATGAGAATAGTTATCATTACACGTCGAATTGTTTCTTTCAACGGTTTTGTAAGGGGAGCGGCGCCTTCCCTTGAAGAGCGGCGATTACAAGGGCCAGAGCGGCCCTTCCTCCATTGCACCGACCTGCTCGCGCAATTCAAGAATCCGGTCTTCCCAGTAACGTTGCGTGTTGAACCATGGAAACGCTGCCGGGAACGCGGGGTCGTTCCATCGACGTGCCAGCCACGCCGCGTAATGAATCAGCCGCAATGTGCGGAGCGCCTCGACCAGATGAAGTTCGCGCGGCTCGAAGTCGCAGAAATCCTCATAACCTGCCAGCAAATCGCCCAGCGCCCGCGATGCCTCCGCGCGATCCCCCGGCAGCAGCAGCCACAAGTCCTGAATGGCCGGCGCCATGCGGCTGTCGTCGAAATCGACGAAATGCGGACCCGCGTCGGTCCACAACACGTTGCTCGGATGGCAATCGCCATGAAGCCGGATGCTTTTGATATCACCGGCGCGGTCGTAGCAGCGCTCGACGCCTTCCAGCGCCATGTTCACGACGGTCTCGTACGCTTCGCGGACGTCGTCCGGCACAAAACCGTGCGAAAGCAGGAAGTCACGCGGTTCGTAGCCGAAAGTTTGAATATCGAGCGATGGCCGTTCAACGTAAGGCTTGATCTGCCCAACCGCGTGAATCCGCCCGATAAACCTCCCCAGCCATTCCAGCGTCTGCGGCCGGTCGATATCCGGCGCACGTCCGCCGCGCCGTTCGAAAATGGAGAACCGATACCCCTCGAAGCTATGCAGCGTCGCGCCGCTTATGGTGCGGGCGGGGACGGCCGGGATTTCGCGCTCGTAGAGCGTCGCCACGAACGCATGCTCTTCGAGGATGGCGTTATCGGACCAGCGCTCCGGCCGATAAAACTTCGCGACCATCGGCAGCCCGTCTTCCATGCCGACCTGATACACGCGATTTTCGTAACTGTTGAGGGCGAGCATGCCGCCGTCGGTGCGTTCGCCAATCGGCATCAGGACGCTGTCGAGCGCGTCGAGCATGCGCTCGGGCGTGAGATCGGCGAAGGGCGGAGCGGGCGGGTTTGCGGTGTCGCCAGAGGAGGTTGGGTTCTCGTTTGGCGCGCGCGATGCATCGGAATGGTTCGGGTTCATTCCAGCATTGTGACGCGCATCGCCGGGGGAAGCATCAGCGACACGCGCTTATATCGCGCTTGATTCTCCAGCGCGCTCAATGCATAAGCGCGTTGGTCGGCCGGACGAGTTCGCCGGTATCGATCAGGTCTTCGAGGAAGAACGGTTCTGTGTTGAGCAATTCGGACGTGCCGGGTTCGTCGGCGTACCAGGCAACCATGGCCATGTCGCCAAGAATCCGCATGACGATGCCGCGTGCGCCTTGCGGCACGGCGATATGGACGGAGCGAACGATTGAACCGATTTGCATGATGACTCCCCGAAATGTGCCGGCAGATACCTGGGTGATGTGATGCGTGCCGGTCGGTTCTGGATGAAGCACAGGATTCTAAGGTCTGTGCACGAGACTGCCATGCCGCGTGTGTACTCTGCAGAAGAGCGATGAACCGTGGCGTGTACCAATGATTTCGGCTCAATGGTTGCTCTACTTTAGCGCATCGGTTCTCGTTGAGCGGCATCTCCCGTCGTTTCTAAACGACGCAAACGTAATACATGATTTAGCGAAAGTTTTCTGAAAGCATTTGGGCCGTGCGTCGGCGAGACACGTGGGTTCCCGGTATCGTTACGCGTTTCGCCACTGGGAAATCTTTTCGTGACTTCATCGCCGGCGTCCAAGTTGTCCATCGATCCAACGCCTTATCTCGAACGCGGATCACGCGCTTACTGGCACGCTTCGATTGCGTTGCTGTTTGCAGGCTACGCCACCTTCTCGCTGCTTTACTGTGTGCAGCCGCTCCTTCCTGAGTTCACCAAAACGTTTGGCGTGAGTCCGGCGCAAAGCGCGTTGTCGGTATCGGTGGCGACGGCTGCGCTTGCCATTGCGATCTTTGTCGCGGGCTTCGTTTCCGAAGGATGGAGCCGCCATAAGCTGATGACGCTGTCGCTGACGATCTCTTCGCTCCTGACGATCATCGCCGCGTTCTTGCCGAGCTGGCACGGCCTGTTGATCGTGCGTGCGCTCGAAGGCCTCGCGCTCGGCGGCGTGCCGGCCGTCGCAATGGCGTATCTCGCGGAAGAGGTGCATCCCGATGGCCTCGGCCTCGCGATGGGGCTTTACGTCGGCGGCACGGCAATCGGCGGAATGTCGGGGCGTGTGATCAGCGGGATTCTCGCGGACTTCTTTTCCTGGCGTGTGGCGATAGGCGGGATCGGCGTGCTTGGATTGCTCGCCACGCTTGCGTTTCGTGCGTTGCTGCCGCCGTCCAGGCGCTTCGTGCCGCGCGTGGGCATGGGTTTTACGCATCATCGGACGGCGTTGACAGGGCATTTGAAAAACCGCGGTTTGCCGTTCCTGTTCCTGATGGGTTTCGTGCTGATGGGCAGCTTCGTCACGATCTACAACTACGTAGGGTATCGGCTGATCGCGGCGCCGTTCAATCTGAACCAGACGGAGATCGGCGCGATCTTCGTGGTGTATCTAACGGGCGTGGTGGCGTCGCCGTGGTCCGGAAAGATGGCCGATGTCTTCGGGCGCGGCCGCGTGCTGATCGCGGCGCTCGTGTTGATGATCGCCGGCGTGGCGATGACGCTCTCGACCTCGCTGCCTGTGGTGATCGTGGGCATTGCGTGCATGACGTTCGGTTTCTTTGCTGGTCATTCGGTTGCAAGCGGATGGGTCGGTCTGCTGGCAAAAGGCGCGAAAGGGCAGGCCGCAGCACTGTACTTGCTCGCGTATTACATCGGATCGAGCGTGCTGGGGTCGTGGGGTGGCCATTTCTGGACCATCGATGGCTGGCGCGGCGTGACCGGTCTTGTCTTTGTTTTGCTGGTCATTGGCGTGGGCGGGGCGGACTACCTGCGCAGGCGCGAAAAACGAGAACAGCGAACGGTCGTTTAGATTCGCGCGTGAATGTAACGAAAGTCCGTTGTAAATTTCTTCATACAAGGGTTATTCCGTATCCGCTTAAAAGATCGTGACGCCAAGCCCCGTCAGCTAAGGAACCGGGGTTGGAGGGCGGCAACGTTTGCGCACCGCAGCATGTTTAAACCGAAAAGCGCGTCCTATACTCAAATCGAACGTGCGACGTCTCACGCATTCAGGTGGACGCTGAGCACGGACGATGGGAGACGAGTATGACCACCTACTTCACGATCGGCGACTTCATTCTGATCATCCCGATGGCGCTCGCGGGGATTCTCTTTCTAGGCGCGGTTCCGTGCGCCACGCAGTTCCGCAAGAACACGCTACGCGTATTCGGTGCACTGCTGGGCGTGCTGGTTGCATTCCTGCTGGTTGAAGGACTACCGGCGCTAGTTTAGAAGGCTTGAAATCCGAATGGCGCGCGAATCGAAATCGATCGGTTCTCGCGCACGCTGGACAGGAACTCGACGCTTCAATTAGCGTCGTTCCTGCGATCCCGCTCAGCCTTGCGGGAATGTCCCATGCTCACGTTTCTGACGCCTGTCATGAAACGTCGACCGTTGATATGCTCCTTCTTGAATGACTTAGTCGCATCCGCCGAGCGGTGGCGTGCGTAATTAAAGTTATTCGCTGTCCCAGTCGATGCCGTCCAATTTCAACGATAAAAAGACATCGAGGATTCCATGCCCTTGCTCACCGTTGCGGTCATTGCGTTTGTTGCGCTCATCGTTATCTTTTCGGCGGTCTGGGCGTGGCAGGTCAAATCGAAGAATGCCGGAATGATCGATCCCATCTGGGCGATGTCACTCGGCCTGCTTGCCGTGTTTATCGCCGTGTTTTCGGAAGGCGAGTTGCATACGCGGGTTATCGTGGGGATTGGCGGGCTTGTGTGGGGCATGCGGCTCGGCATTCACTTGTGGAAACGCAATGCCGGTCATGACGAAGACCCGCGTTATCACAAGTTTCGCGAGCAATGGGGCACCGACGCCAACAAGAAAATGTTCTGGTTCTTCCAGCTTCAAGTCGTCATCTCGATGCTGCTGTCCATCGCGTTTTTTGTCCCGGCTTATCGCCTGACGCCGCCGGGTGCGCTGTGGGTGGCGCTGGCCGTGCTGGTCTGGGTGGTATCGATTGCAGGCGAAGCGCTTGCCGATCATCAACTGCACGCGTTCAAAGCCGATCCGTCCAATCACGGCAAGGTCTGCCGCGCAGGTTTGTGGAAATACTCGCGGCATCCGAATTACTTCTTCGAATGCGTGCATTGGGTTGCGTACATTCCGCTGGCCGTGGGTAGTGGATCATGGATCATCGCGATGCTTTTGCCTCCGGTTCTGATGGCGTGGCTCTTGATGAAAGTATCTGGCGTGCCTATGGTGGAAGCTGAGTCCGCTAAAAAGCGGGCGGGATATGCCGATTACATGCGTACGACCAGCGCATTGATTCCGTGGCCACCGCGTCAGTCATAAACAATAATAGCGAGGAGTATTTCCATGAGCGATCTGTCATCCCAGGCGGCTATGCCACAGCCACAAAAACAGGAAGCGCCGGTGGACGGCCGACTGATCGACTGGTGTGAGCGTGGCCGGATTCCGGACTCGCTCGTGCGTCTGGGAATGCGCCGGCTGATGAAACAACGTCTGCGCGACGAAGGTTTGAACGACGGCGAAGCGCGTTCCAAGCGTTTCAATCGTTTGGTCGATGAACTGCGTGCAAGTCCCATTGCTATCGAAACGCAGGCCGCCAATTCGCAGCATTACGAAGTCCCGGCCGAGTTTTTTCACGGGCATCTGGGCGAGCATCTGAAATATTCGTGCTGCTTGTATAGAACGGGCAAGGAAACGCTTGACCAGGCTGAAACGGCGATGCTCGAAGAGTACGCCGTGCGCGCGCAACTTTATGACGGCCAGCGCATTCTCGACTTGGGTTGCGGTTGGGGATCGTTATCGTTGTGGCTGGCTGAAAAGTATCCGCGCTCGCAGATCGTGGGGTTATCGAATTCGCTGGGGCAGCGCGAGTTTATTGAAGTGATGGCGGCCGAGCGTGGCTTGACGAACTTGCGCGTGGTGACGGGGAATATCGTCGATTATCAGTTTGACGAAGCGGTGCTTGGCGACGGGTTTGATCGCGTGCTGTCGATAGAAATGTTCGAGCACATGAAGAACTATCGTCTATTGCTTAACAAGGTTTGCGGATGGATGCGCGAAGACGCGAAGCTCTTTGTGCATGTGTTCGCGCATCGGACACTGGCTTATCACTTTGAAGTGAAGGACGGCAGCGACTGGATGTCGAAGTACTTCTTCACTGGCGGGACGATGCCGTCGGAATCCTTGTTGCTGCATTTCCAGGACGACCTGACAATCGACCGGCAATGGTGGGTGAGCGGCGCGCATTACGAAAAGACTGCGAATCACTGGCTCGAAAATCTCGATGCCGCGCGCAACGAATTGATGCCGTTGCTGGTTCAGACATACGGCGCGGCTGATGCGCCCGTCTGGTTTCAGCGCTGGCGCATGTTTTATATGGCGGTTGCCGAGTTGTTCGGTTATGCAAAGGGCAATGAATGGGGCGTCGCGCATTATCGGTTTGCGAAGCGGCGCGGGTGATCATCGTGCGACCATCAGCGCCGGACGCTTGCTGAACCAGGGCCGTGCAGCTTCGAGTTGCGCGGCCAGTCTGAACAACGTCGCGTCTTCGTTGCGGCGCCCGGCAAACTGCACACCTATAGGCAAGCCACGCGCGTTCCAGTAAAGCGGCACGGACATGGCCGGCTGGCCGGTGAAATTGAAAAGCTCGGTGCATCCGGCCCAGTCGAAAGCCTTCTTCGCCGATACCGCCAGCATTCGCCGCAACAGCGATTCCACCGGGACGGCGGTCAACACACCCATCTGAAAACGCTCGAACTGCGTGGGCTGTCTGGCTCCGATCTTGAACGGCGCGGCGGCGAGCGTGGGCGTGAGCAACACGTCGTAGCGGGTCATCAGCGCGTCCATCCTTGCAATGACCTGGCGCTGCAATTCGAGCGCCGCGGGCAAGTCCTTCTCGCCGATCGACCGGCCGATATGCGCCATCGCCCACGATGCAATCTCGAAGTCAGCGCGCTTCGGCTTCTGGCCGCTGACCTTGTCGGCCTGCAGCACGATCTCTTCGGCTAATACCGCCCACATCACGAGGAATGCGTGCGCGATGGCATCGAAATCCAGTCCGAACGATGCCGGCTCGACGTGGTGGCCGAGCGACTCGGCGAGCTTGGCGGCATCGTCGAGCGCGCTTTTTACATCCGCCGATAACCCCGCCGCCAGTTGCGGC
>NZ_CAXTGZ010000047.1:0-19192 GCF_964243625.1 uncultured Caballeronia sp. | reverse complement strand
GAGGATCAGGTCCGTCCGAAGGCGACCATGGTGCCGAAGATTCCGGTGGCATCGGTGGTCGCGACGGGCGACTATGAAATTGGCTTCCAGCAAGTGAGCGAGTTGTTGCCCGTGCCGGGCGTAACGTTCGTCGGCAAGATTCCCGATTCGGTGCAATCGGTGACGCGCTTCGCGGCCGGCATACCGGCGGGTTCACAGCATCCGGTGGAGGCCCGGGCGCTGCTGCAGTATCTGGCATCGCCCGCCGCGTTGCCTGTCGTGAAGCAGACGGGGCTCGATCCGGTGGCGTCGCATTGATGTCGCACGCGGATGCTAATCTACGGGCGTAAGCATTCAAGGACACGCCATGCTGACGAACGTCGAAGAACTGGAAAGCGTCTACGGAAAACCGAACGAGCGGTCGGTGCGCAAGGAGATCTCGTACATCAGCGAGGACTACGCCGCGTTCATTCTTGCGTCGCCCTTTGTGATGCTGGCGTCGGCGGGAGAAGACGGACTCGATTGTTCGCCCAAAGGCGACGCCATGGGGTTCGTGCGCATTCTCGATCCCCACACGCTCGCCATTCCCGACCGCCCGGGCAATAACCGCATCGATACCCTCAGGAACCTCGTGCAAGACCCGCGCATCGCGCTGCTGTTCCTGGTTCCGGGCGCGGGAGAAATGATGCGCGTGAACGGCCGGGCATCGATTGCGGACGATACCGACCTGCTCGCGTCATTCAGCGTGAACGGCAAACCGCCGCGCACGGTAATCCTGGTGCACGTGGAATCCGTGTATTTCCATTGCTCGAAGGCGGTCGTGCGGTCCGACTTGTGGAACGCGGAAAAGCACGTGAACCGCGCGAGTTTGCCGAGCGCCGGCGCGATGCTGAAGAATGTAAGCGACAGCACCTTCGACGCCGATGCCTATGACCGCGCCCTGCCCGGTCGCCTTAAAACGGACCTCTATTAAGCGGCCGTGAGCTCACGCAAACGCGAATTTGCTGAAGGTCGGGTGCATGACCGTTTCCGGATCGCTGCTCTGCTTCAGGATAGCGCGCAAAAGCGCACTCGCCACGCTGATCCACTCGTGTCCGTAGGCGTAGCGCTCATCATGTTCAGCGAAGCCGATGCCCGCCTTGGCCCGTTCTGGCCGGTTCCACGCGTTCACCAGGTTGAGCGCAAACGGCCGCCGCGGATCTTCTCGATCTGCAGCGCCATTTTCGCCAATCCGACCGGGTGATAGAGCTACGGCTTGATCGCCGTAATGATCTCGATGCGGCTGGTCAGGCATTGCGCGTTGGGAACCAAGGCCGCGGTGTTAATATCCTTCGCCCGGATTCAAGTCCCATGCCGCCCCGGACACGACGTCCGACTTTCCTCCCGCACCTTCGTTTTGATGGAACACGCAGTGACCCGATCGCACTTGGCGACGCTTTCTGATGCGCCCGTGGACGACTTGCATCGAAATATCCTTGATGCCGTTCATCAACATGGCTGGTCAGAGCAGGACTTCTTTTTGCCGCCGGACCTCATGGTCGCACTCGCGCAGGAATGCTCGGCGCTTGCGGCGGCGGGGTCCCTGACGCGTGCGGGTGTGGGCCAGGGCACGGCGAGGTCGCTCCAACCCGATGTCCGCGGCGACCAGATCCGATGGCTGCAGGCGGGGCAGTCCGACGCCTGCGACCAGTATCTGGCGATCATGGAGACGCTGCGCATCGCGTTGAATCGCGAGTTCTTCCTTGGGCTCGACGAATACGAAAGCCACTTCGCGTTCTACCCGCCGGGTGCATCGTACAAGCAGCATCGCGACCGTTTCCGCGATGACGACAGCCGTGTCATATCGGTCGTGGTCTATCTGAATGCGGACTGGCTGCCTGAACACGGCGGCGCATTGCGGCTGCATCCGGAAGGTTCGGGCACGCGCGATATCTTGCCCGGCGCGGGCCGGATCGCGGTGTTCTTGTCCGCCGACATGCTACATGAAGTATTGCCCGCGACGCGCGACAGGTTATCCCTTACAGGCTGGTTTCGACGCCGCGCGTAATCTCGCTCCACGGCAAGCTGCCCGAAGCTTACGATAAGCCTTTTGCGCCGCCGGGAAAGCATCCCGCGCATTCAGCGCGGTCGAAAATGCAAGCTTCGGCGAGCGCGTGTATCCTTCCGTCGAATTGAAGCGGTCGCTACAAAGTGATCTCATAGCAGGCGATCGCTTCCGTACTTCGGAGGAGACGATGAAAAAACTGTGGATCGCAGCCGCTGTCGGTTGCGCCAGTGTCAGCGGCGCACAAGCGCAATCGAGCGTCACGCTGTACGGTCGTATCGATAACGGCGTGGAGTACATGAGCAACGTCGGCGGTCATAGCCGCTGGCGGCTCGCAAGCGGCGAATGGGGCACGGGCCTGTTCGGCCTGAAGGGCTCGGAGGACCTCGGCGGCGGCAACAAGGCCATCTTCAAGCTGGAATCCGGCATCGATACCAGCGACGGCACCGCCGGCGACACCAACGGCCGCTTATACCAACGTTACGCGTTCGTAGGGATTGCCAACGATACCTACGGCACGTTCACACTCGGCCGCATGCTCGCCATATCGAATGGCGTGTGGGACTTCGATCCGTTTGTGCAGCAAGCATGGTCGTCGGCATCACTCGTACGCAGCCGCAACTGGAACAAGACCAGCAACAACATCCAGTATCAATCGCCGAACTGGTATGGCATTGACGTTCTCGGCCAATACTCGCTTGGCAACACCACCAGTTTCAATCAGGGACAAAAGAACGCCGACGGCACCTTTGCCGACTACGGCCGATCCGACGGCATTCAGCTCACCTACACGCGGCAGTACTTCCAGATCCGCGGCATCTTCGACGAAATGCGCGACGCGAATGGCCGGTTCTCCGACCTGTTCCTGTATTCGCGGGAATACATCGCGATGATCAACGCGTATGTAGGCAAGTTCAAACTGCAGGCCGCCTACACGCACATGCATGCGGACGCCACCATTGCGGGCGCCCCGACTTCGGGCGATCACGAATGGGGCGGTGTCACGTATCAATGGACACCGGTGTTCGCGACGACCGCCGCCGTGTTCCATATCAACACCAACGGCGATGCATTGCAGGGCGGCGGACGCGCGACCATGTTCGAAATCGGTACAACCTACAACTTCTCGAAGCGCACCTTCCTGTATGCAACGGCGGCAACTGTGCGCAACAGCAACGGCGCGAATTTTTCGCTGGAAGCGAACAGCCAGACGAGCTCCGACAACCCCACGCCCGGTGGCAATCAGTCCGGGGTTTATGTGGGGATTAACCACTCGTTTTGAGGGATGCGGCGGGGGTCAGCTCGACCCCTCCCCATTTAGCGCGCCATGCTCGCGGATCCACTGCGCAAACGCCTCGTCTTCGAACCGATATTCACCGTGCGCCAGCTTGGTCACGATATTGTCCGCCTGCAGCCGGCGCAGCGAATGCGCAGGCATGTTGACGGGCGGCGCTTCAGGCAGTCCGAGCAAGGCGGCAAGTTGTTCGCGCGCCGCCTGACCATGAAAATCAGAGACCTTGCCATCCGCCATCATGCCGAGCAACGCCCGGTCGGCCGGCAGCAAACCCGTCCATTGACGCCTGAACTGATCGCTGTTGAACACATGTTCCTTCGTGAACTCCAGCGCAGCTTCGGGGCCGTCGAACGGATACGTCAGATGCCGCTCGAGAAAGCGGCGGAAAAATTCAGGCGTGTTATTGAGCTGGTCGAAGGCCGCAACCGCGTGTTTCATCGATAGTTGATGTTTGGTGATCGTATTCACCTTCTTCACCATGAACTGGATGAAATCACGTCCGAGCAACGGAAACGGCTCGAGCGGCGCCCAGTTGAAAAACGGCTCGGATGAGCGACCGAACATGGTTCGAAGCGTCGACTCCGAACTGCCTGCAAAGATTACCTTGAGCCGGTCCTTGCGAACGTCGAGCCCCGCACGCAACGCATGCGCGAAGTTCGAATGCGCCGCAGCGGCGAGAACCTGAGCTTCATCGATGATCAGAAGCAGCGGCTTTGTCTGGGAGTCGAACGCCTTCAGCGCATCAGATAGCAACGTGCCGACAAACTTCTTGTCGTCAGCCGTCATTTCAGCCTCGACCGACGCTTCTCCAAACACCGGAATCTTGCCGCTCGCCTTTAGCTTCCTGACGGGACTATTGGCCTTGCGCGCCAGCTTTGCCCACCAGTTCGGCTCGATAGCGCCATACAGCGCGCCGACCAAAGCGCCAGCCGGTTCCTCGTCGTCGTCCCAAAGGTTCACATACGCAGTCAGATAACCCGCCTGCTTCGCCGCGGGAATCAGATCCTTGATCAGGAATTCCGTCTTCCCCATCCGACGGCGGGCAAACAAGGTCCGTGCGGAGGACAACCCGAGTCCAAACAGGCCGAGATAACCCGCTGCGAGTTCGGGACGAGAAAAGTGCCACTGATCGGGTTTCATATTTTAAACTATATCATCAGATTTTAAATATATCAAAGTCAATGATATAACTTGATAGGCCCCTTCCTAGAGTTCCTTCGCCAGCCGCTTCGCCGCGTCGCGCTTGAGCGCCGCCCGGTCGATCTTGTTCGTGGAGGCCAGCGGAAACGCATCGACGAACCATACTTGCCGCGGATGCTGGTACGCCGGCGCGTGCTCGAGCGCAAACTTCTTCACCGCCTCGGTGCTCAATTGCGCACCTGGTTTGCGCACGATAAACGCAACCGGTTTGGTGCCCTTGATGGCGTCCTCAACAGGAATCACGCTCGCCTGCTGGATCAGCGGATGCCGCTCCAGCATCTTCTCGACGTCACCGGGAAATATGTTTTCGCCGCCCGAAACGAACATGTCGTCGCGTCGTCCGATGAACGTGTAGAAGCCGTTTTCATCGCGGCGAAACACGTCGCTCGTGCGATAAAAGCCATCCGGTGTGATCGGCGGCGCAAGGTCTGCACGATTGTGATATCCGTTCATGAGTCCGGGGCTGCGCATCTCGAGTTCGCCTTCGTCGGCAGGCTGCCCGTTTGTATCGATCAAGCGAAGCTGCACCAGCGGATGCGCCACGCCTATGGCCAGCGGCGGTGTCGGTAAACCGTTT
Organism: uncultured Caballeronia sp.; assembly: GCF_964243625.1. Taxonomy (NCBI): domain Bacteria; kingdom Pseudomonadati; phylum Pseudomonadota; class Betaproteobacteria; order Burkholderiales; family Burkholderiaceae; genus Caballeronia; species uncultured Caballeronia sp. Next base: position 14,098 of record NZ_CAXTGZ010000047.1, on the reverse strand, counting down.
GGATGCGGGCCGAATACAACCGGACCACCTTCGGTCGTACCGTATGCGTTGATCACTTTCGCGTTCGGCAGCAGGGCGTGGATCTGATCGAGCAGCGCGCCGCTGACGGGCGCCGAACCCATGCGCACGTAACGCACCGACGACAAATCCGTCTGCGAAAGGAGATCGCGCTCCTGCAGCATCATCGCGATCATCGGCGGGACGGAGGTGAGCCAGGTGCATCGATACGTATCGATAGCACGAATGTAATTGCGCGCGTTGAAGGCCGGCATCAGCACGGTCGTGGCGCGGGCGGCGAGCGCAAGAAACGCGAGCGCAAGCGCGTTCATGTGATAAAGCGGCGCGGCGATCAATACGCGTTCGTTCTTCAGGGGTTGTGCTTTCAGGCGCGTCTCGACGACCCAGAGATGGCTTGCGTGCGAAAGCACAACGCCCTTCGGCCTGCCTGTCGAACCCGAGGTGTAGAGGAACAGCGCAGCTTCGTTTTCGTGCGGGACAATCGGCTCGAACGGACCGTCATGAGTCTTTGCCTCAGCGATGAACGCATCGAAACCCTGCGCATCATCCGGGTGTTTGAATACGACGCGCGGCAACAACTCTGGTGCATCAGAAAAACGTTTCGGATCACTGAATACAAGGCGTGCGCCGCTGTCGGCAATGACTTCTGCGATCAACGCCCGCGGAAACTTGTAGTTGACCGGCACGGCGACAAGACCCGCGCGCATGATGCCGAGCATGGTCGCGATAAATTCGGCAGAGTTCGCCCCGAGGACCGCAATGCGCTCGCCGCGCGCGTAGTGGCGGCGAAGCGTATGCGCGACGGCGTCTGCGATGGCATCGAGTTCCGCGAACGTGTATTCATCCGCGTTGAATGCTTCGTCAAGGCCGATGATAGCGACGGCGTCCCTGTTTTCATCGTCATGGGCAATCAAAGCACCAAGATTGGTGGGGAACGTCATGGCTTGAATTCCAGCAAGGTATCGAAGCGGGGTAATGCAACGAGCACACGGTCCGCGTCAACCTGAACGGGCAGCCCGGCCGTTTTCGCTTTCTGTTCCAAGGATTGCCACGTCGGCGTACGCACGGTGATCCCCGCATAACGTGGGCCATGTGGCCCACGCGACCCGATGTGCGAGGCCATTGCGCCGAAATGCTCGTCGAAAGTCTTGCGCGTCCAGTACACCAGTTCGAAGCCCGCCGCGATTTCGCCAAGCTGCACATAGGGTTCGGGCGCTGCATCGATCAGATGCAGTGCACTCAGGCTCGTTGCACCGTTCGGATGATGCTGCCATTCATCGCGAAACACGAACTCGGGCGTCAGGTGCTGACAAAAGTAGACGCGGCCGCCATCGAGTTGGCCGGACTTCAGGCGCACCGTAGTAAATCGTGCATCGCCAAGACACTCGACCGGCCTTGAGAACGTCTGCGGCGCAGTGGCCTCGAAGCCCGCCTGTTGCAAGCTCGCGAAGGTCGCGGCGGGATCATCCGTACGAAACACGAGACCGTCCGCGCCTAGTGGACTGTTGAGGATTTCCTCGCGCACGGTCTTGCCGTCGGCGGGCAACCCGATCAGTTCGAGATAGTGATCGCCGAACACGATCGCATGGTTGATCGATCCGAGCGTGTGATATCCGCGCGGCGCGACCGTGAAGCCGAGTTGCTCGAAGACGGTTTGAGCGGCGTCGGTATCGAAGCGCGTGTTGATGACCAGGTGATCGAGCGCAAGCATCACGTTGCCGGCGATGCCGTCACCGTTGAATATGCCCCGCGTCCGCTCGCGACCAGCTTGCCGTCCTTGTCGAAGACTTGCGCCTCGGCAACAGACACTTGCGATCCAAACTTGATCACCTTGCCCTTCACCGTCAGATCGCCCTTGAACGCGGCACGGTGATAGTCCACACGCAAATCGATGGTCGGCACGCCGCGTCCTGTCTTCGATACCAGCGCCCAGTCCGCCGCCAGATCCACGAGCGCCGCGAGAATGCCGCCGTGCGTATAACCCTTGTCGGGGTTCACGACCCATTCTTCGCGCCATGTGGCGGTCAATTCGATCTCGCCTTCACTCACCGATACCACTTTCAGCCCAAGCCATTCGTGGAACGGGCCACGCCGAAGGCGCGCCTCGATTTCCTGCGCACTCGGCAATGTTGTTTCGCTCATGATGTCCTCTCGACTCAACTTTACATTCACGGATTGACGACGACCTTGCCCAACACTTCGCGGTCGCGAATGAGCCGCAAGCCTTCGGCCGCTTCTTCGAGCGGCAAGGTTCGGTCAATGGCCGGCACGAGCTCGCCAGTGGCGATCTGGTCGAGTAGCGCGCGCAGGTTTTCATCATAGAAACTGTTGGAGCCGATGATCTTCAACTCGAAGCTCCAGATGTATCGCAGGTCTTCTGCGGGCGCGTGTCCAGCCGTTGCACCGCATACGAGCAACGTGCCGCCGCGCTTCAGGCACTTGAGCGATGGCACCCATGTGTCGCCGCCGGTGAAATTCACCACTACGTCGACACCGCCGTCGTAGGTGCGCCGCTGCGGCTTTCCGTACTGTCCGATGGCCCACTTCGAGAAGTCCGTAGTCTTGTAGTTGACCGTTTGATCGGCGCCGAGCGCTTTTAGCTGCTCGCACTTCTCGTCGCTGCCCGCGCACGCGATCACTTCTGCGCCCAGTTGCTTCGCGATCAGGATGCAGGCCGTACCCACCCCGCCGCTCGCGCCGAGAATCAGCACCCGGTCGCCGGCTTTCACGGTCTTGTGCGTGACCAGCATGCGGTGCGCCGTGCCATATGCGACCGGCAACGCAGACGCGGCGTCGTAGCTGACGGCGTCGGGCAACGCAATCAGCTGGCCGACAGACACGAGGCAGTATTGCGCCATGCCGCCATCGAGCATCTCGCCCATCAGGCCTTTCTCGGGATACAACGGGTTCACGAGCACGCGATCCCCCGGCTTCCAGCCATCGACGCCCTCGCCCACTTCCGCAATGTCGCCGGCCATATCCAGGCCGATCACGACCGGAAACGGCACCTTGATTCCGGGCATGCCCTTCACGGTGAATACATCGTGATAATTGAACGACGATGCGCGCACGCGGATCACCACATGCCCGGGGGTAGCTTTCGGCACCGGTTTATCCGTGATGACATGCAGTTGATCGAGATCGCCATGCTCGTTCAATACAAGCGCTTTCATGGTCGATGGAATTGCGGTTGTCACAGTGTCTTCTCCACGTTACTGAATTGATTTCGATGCGGCGTAGGGCGCGGTATCGAAGAGATCGGCGGGCAGCGCGCCTTTGATCACGCCACCGTCCACGAAGATCTGATGCTCGCGTTTGAGCGTTTCCAGATCGATAGGCTCGAAGGTCACACGATTGATGTCCGACCAGCGCGCGGCGTACGCTTGTGCGTCCTCGGCCGGCAAGTTCGCGCTCTTCTGCAGGATCGCGGCGACATCGCCCTGATGCGCCGCGCCCCATTGCAACGCAGTGCGCATGCCGGCAATCAGCTTCGCCACGTCCTGCGGATGCTGTTTGAGATAGTCCGCACGGATCGCGCTCACGCCGATATACGGCGTCGCGTCGGACTTCGTGAGCTTCTTCCATTCGCCCCCAAAACTGCCCAGGCGCTTCACCTTCAGCTCCTTCAATTGCGCGATGGTCACGGAGCGCAACGCAGCGGCATCGACTTGTTTTTGCACGAGGAACTGCGCGAGGCGCCCTTCGTTTCCAGGCACGATGGAAAAATCAGTCGGCTTGATGCCGTTGTTGCCCTGAAGGACGGCGGTTGCTATCGATGCAACCGAACTGCCCGGCGGCGACATGCCGACTTTCTTGCCGCGCAAGTCGGCGAGCGACTTGATGGGCGAATCTTCGGGCGCGACGAATTCGACGTCGGCGGGTTGTGTCGCGAGCACGATCTTGAGCGGCACGCCCTCAGCAGCGGTGCTGAAGACGGCCGATGCCGGCGCGGCGAAAGCAAAGTCGATCGCATTCGCGGCCAGTGCGCGATTGGGCGCGTTGACATCGGAGAAATGGACGAATGTCACGTCCAGACCACGTTGCTGCAGGAACTTCTGCGCTTCCAGGACCGCGCCGAAACCGAGGCTTACGCCGCTCGTCCAGTAGCCTATGCGCATGGGTTCCGCGTGCGCCGCCTGCACAGCACCCAATGTCGTGCCTCCAGCGATGACTGCGGAAAGCACCGCTCTCCTGAATAAATCAAAACATTTCATCTTCTCGATCCCCGTTGGTTCAGTTGGTCTTTTTCCATCGAAACAGGCGGCGCTCGAGCGGCTTCAGCACCCCGGCTTCGAGTGCGAGCATCAAGACAACGAGCGTCACGGTCCATGCGAAAACCTGGTCCGTCTGCACGAGATCCGCCGCTTGCCGCAAGCGATATCCAATCCCGTTCGATGACCCGATGGTCTCTGCGACCAGCGACACGCGCCAGCCAAACCCAAACGCGAGACGCGCGCCGGCAAAGAAATGCGGCAGGATGGTCGGCAGAAAGATCTTGCGCATGATCTGCGTCTGCGCCATGCGAAAGCTGCGGGCCAGTTCGACGAGGTTGCCATCCACGGTCAGCGCGCCTTGCCATACATTGGTCAGGATCAGCGGCATGGCGGTCATGAACACAACGAAGATGGTGGTCGCATTCGAGATGCCGAACCAGATGATTGCGAACACGGCCCATATCGCCGATGAAACCGTATTCACGATCGATAGCAGCGGCTCGAGAAAATGCGCGATGCGCGGATTCGATCCGAGCGCAATGCCAAGCGGTGCGCCCACGATCGCCGCCAGCAGGAATCCCCCGACGACCCGATACAGCGTGACGCCGAGGTCATCGAAGAAAGTACCGCTTTGCACGAGCGCAACGAATGCGTGAGCGACTCTCTGCGGCCCGGGCAGCACGAATTGCGGCATGCGCAGCGACGCGAGCCACCAGGCGGCCAGCAGCAGCACGACAAGCGCAACGCGTTGCACAACAGTCGAGGCGAACGAACTCCGTGGGACAGTGGACATAGGTCAGATCAAGAGACGCAATTGGCGGATCGCTTCGGCGACGGCGGGGTCAGTCGCGCTGCGCGGACGCGGCAAGTCGACGTTGACGATCTCGCGCACGCGTCCCGGACGCGGTGCGAGCACCACTACACGGTCCGCAAGGACGATCGCTTCCTCCACGTCGTGCGTGACGAAGAGCACGGTCATGTTTTGCATCGCGTGAATGCGCAGCAATTCTTCATGCATCTGCGTGCGCATGTGCGGATCGAGCTTGGAAAACGGTTCGTCCATCAACAGGATGCGCGGACCGGTGACCAGACTGCGGGCCAATGCGACACGACTGCGCATGCCGCCCGATAGCTGATGCGGATGGGCGTCGGCAAAACCTTGCAGCCCGACGAGATCGAGCACCGCGCTCGCACGCGCGTGGCGTTCGTGCGCGGGGATGGCCGGGACCGCGGCCTCCAGCCCGAACTCAGCGTTTGCGCGTGCCGTGCGCCACGGCAACAAGCGGTCTTCCTGGAACATGTAGGAAAGCGCGTGGCGATCCCTGGTTCCTTCGGTTTCCTTACCGTCTATCCGTAAGTCGCCCGCGCCCGGCTCGATCAATCCTGCAATGATGTTGAGCAGCGTACTCTTGCCGCAACCTGACGTGCCGAGCAACGCGACGATCTCGCTCCGGGCGACATCGAAAGAAACGCCATCCAGTACTTGCAGCGAACCAAAATGCTTGCCTACGCCGCGAAGGGAAATTGCAGCGCTCATCGGCGTAACTCCGCGACCGTGTAGAGCGGCAGAGATGCGCCCGCGCTCGAGAGGCTTGCGTACACCTTCTCCATTGTCATGCTCTGGAACGTCTCGATGTGACGGCGCGCAATCGTCTCGGCGCGGCGTTCATCGCCGGCGACAAACGCGTCGATCATTGCGTTGTGATCGTGTTTGATTTCGGGCTTCGTACCCTGAACGCCAAAACCCAGGGCCACGAGACGCGACATTTCATCGAGCAGGCTTGCCAGCGTCCGATGCAGGCGTTCGTTGCCGCTTGCCGCTGCAATCGCCAGATGAAACTCGCGGTTGGCGTCGAGGAACACATCGATCTGAGCGGACAACGCACGCTCCGGATGTGGCACGCGACACGCAGCTTCCAGGCGTCTCAGCAGTTCCACATCCACCCGGCCACATGCGAGACGCGCAGCCAGCGGCTCGAGTTGAACACGTAGCGCAAACACTTCTTCGACATCTTTCAGCGTGATCGGCGCGATGCGGTATCCCTGCCGCGGCAGCGAGCGCACGAATCCTTCATGTGCGAGGCGCACCAGGGCAATACGGCAGCTCGTCTTGCCGATCTCGTACTCACTCATCAACTGGCTCTCGGTGACCGTCGAACCAGGCATGAGCTTGCAGGAAAGCACGTCGCGGCGGATTCGTTCGTACGCGTCATCACCGCGGGCGATGGGCGTGGCGGATTCAGGCGTGGCGAGAGGAATGGATGCGCGAGTTTTGGGATCGTCGAGGATCATGACCGCCGGATGTGAGCTGCTCACAGCATCGGATTGATGCGTTCATGGAATCATCGTAGGCGCTTGCAGCCGATTTCAAAAACAAGTTATTGAAATAAAGATCTCGAGCATGGATATATCGTGGGAAGCTCAGGGCGCTGCCAAGGTTTGCAGTGAGCGTGTAATTCGCGACGCTAATGCGTCTGTCAGACAGATCGCAGCGTTGCCCGACCCGCAACAGAGACCCGCCAAAGACCTTCGCCAAGCCGCCAATGTTGCCCTTTTTCGCTTAAATCATTTAAGGCATTTAAGCGAGTGCTGAGCTGGCCTGCTGTTTGCATATACCTCTACAACAACATTTAAAGGAGGTCGATCATGATCAAGTCACTAATTCCCGCAGTTGTAATTGCATCCGCGCTGGCTGCGCCGGCATTGGCATTTGCTCAGGACAACACACAAGTCACACGTTCAGCCGTAAAAAGCGATCTGCAGCAAATGGAACAGGCGGGTTACACCCCCGCCGAGGACCGCACGACATATCCTGCCAAGACGCAAGCCGCCGAGCAGCGTGTACAGGACGAGCGTGGTGTGGCAGCGACGTCTTACGGTCCGTCCATGAGCGGCACGTCAGCATCTGGCATCCGTGCGCAGACGGGTCCGTCGGACAGCAATCACACGATCTACTTCGGTCATTGAGCCGTATCAGTTGACCGCGCGTGACAAGGGGCCGTTTGCTCTCGAGCAAACGGCCCCTTTCTCTGATCTACAGCCAGGACGCTATTCGGCTTCGCCGTCCGCCTCATCGAGCATGCGCATTGCAGCTTTTTCCGCATTCGACACATGCAAACGCGCCGCAGCTTCCGCCGCGCCTGCATCGCGCGCTTTCAAAGCTTTGAACAATTTATCGATTTCGCGCAGGCTGGTCGGCAAACGGTCGGGATGCATCAGCGACGTTGCGCGCAAGAGATTCACGCGCGAATAGAGAGTCGTGAGGATTTCCTTCACGAGGCCATTGCCGCAATTGTCCAGCAGGACATCGTAGAGTTCGGTCTTCGCCTTGAGCGCGCCGGCCCGGTCCTGCGCCAGCGCCTGCACGCGCAACGCCTTGGCTTTCTCGCCGAACCGAACAATCGCGGCATCGTCCGCAATGCGCGCAAATTCCCCCGCGGCAAAACCTTCCAGCAACCCGCGAATAGCGTAAAGCTCCGTCGCTTCCTGCTTCGACATGATCGCGACAACAGGCCCTTTGTGCGGCACGCTGAGCACAAGCTTCTCCGCTTCGAGCCGTCGCAACGCCTCCCGGACTGACGTTCGGCTCACGCCCAGCGTTTCGCACAACTCGCGTTCGATCAGCCGCGCGCCCGGTGCAAAACGCCCAGACACGATGGCTTGTCGAATCACGTTTTCGACCTGGTGACGCAACGTTTCCGGTCGCACCAAACCTATATCGACTGACATTATTGTCTTCCCGTCTGACAAAGTTCATCGCGCACCATACTCGATCTTCATCCCTTAAAACCGTGTAAAAAGCCAATGTTGAAACATCGTCCGAGCGAAGTAAGAAAAATCATCCCACTTCTGCCCGATATTCCAGTGACCCGGTTCATGTCAGCGTCGGCCCTGAAAAGCTCGTAACCCGCCTTCGATAAACATTCGCCAAGGGGACTGCCCATCATGCGCAGTCCTATAAACCCGATACGTTGCGGGCGATTCACGTCGTCTTCATCGCGTCGTCCCTCTGCTGGTCGGGCGGTTTGACGTGATGACCGCCATTACTCGAAACATGGTTGTCTGACGTTGGTCATTGTATGACTGTCATACAATCAGTCAAGCAGGCATTGGGCGGGGATTCTATTGGTCGACGCGGCTTTTCTTGTGCAGTTGATTTCCTGGAGGTACTTCTCGGGCCATTTGCCGGATCCATGGAAGAGAAACCTTGTTGAGTTCCTTGGTTACTATTTTTCTGTTTTCGGCTGTTCGTCATTAATCGATTCACTTTCGTTTTTAAGCCATGCCATCGACCTGCGAGGGTTCATGGCGAGACAACCTAAATTTATCCACGCTGGCGGCGGTCTTGAAGTCGACAATTTCAAACTGGTGCCGGCGTCGGTCTAAACGACCGTTTGAACACCGCACCCTTTCGGCTTAACGGCGCGATTCTGTGATCGATCGTTGTCGGGAAATCCGCCCTTGGCAGCACGAGAGACACCGGCACACGCGGCCCTGAGTGTACGTTTCATTTCGTTGAGTCGGTCGCCGATATCAGCGGTTCGAGTGCGCGGTTGCGCTTCCGCGGTTGCTTCGGTTTGCGCATCCACGGGTCGGATTACGGCATTCGGCCGATTTCGCTGGAAATCTTCAATCTGCTCCAAGGTCGCTTCTTTCAGCGTGTTCGTCCTGATCGCTGCGACAAACGATTCAGCCCACTGGCCGGTTGCAACACGCGGCGAAACTTCTCGATGGTAGTGAACCGAGATCGATTGTGCATCGCTCGAAACTACGATGAGTTTGCTTTCCTCGTTATCGATGAACGTCTTCCCGGCGGATTCACTAACGCTGAGTTCGACCTGTGCCGCGTGCTTGGCTTCGCGCGTTTTGCGTTCATCGGCCGCATGCTTTGCGCGGATCTGATGACTGAAGTCGACAGGCGAGCGCAGCAGTGCCCGCAAGTAACTTATGGGCCGCTTGGCTTGCCTCAGATGGTCCCAGGTTGCTTCAACAACATCGGAAAGCAACTTGGCGTGCGTTTTCGCTTCGCGCATCAGTTTGAAAATCAAAAATTGACGAAAACCCAAGCTCAGCAGGCGTTCGAGGTCGGCAGGGAGGCGTCCTGGTTGTCTCTTTTGATTCTTAGGGAATAGATCCTTATATATAGCTCCGTCTGCCACGCTGACACACGGAGTCTCAAACGTTGAATCCGGTACAGCGGGACGGCTATCCTGCGATTCAGCGGGCTCTTCAGCAGAATCAGTTTCAACGGACGCGGAGATGTATCCCAGGACCATTGCCGAGCGCTCAGTCAAATGAAGATAGGCTCGGCCGAACAAGCCAGCGGTGCCATAGCGTTTCTGGGGAGCGCGTTCAATCAAGCCCGCTGTCTCGAGATCGTCCAGACTCCGGTAGAACGTCCGCATTGATTGCATGGCTCGACCCGTGAGTAATTCTCGGCGAGCGAATATGGATCCGTAGGGGTCGTTGGCATCGACGGTACGCGCGAGCGCAGCTAATACGGCGCGTGCTCGTGCTGGAAGCGTCGGATAATTTGCCGCACGATGCGCTGCCCGGAACACCACCCAGGGAAGGTTCGATTGACCTGCTAGAAATTCATTCAGCGCGATTTGATCGGTACTGACGGAATCGTTGTGAAGTGGGAGAGGGCACACGACCCCCTCGCCAGCAACGGAATGTTGCGCGATAAGCATGTCACACGTCCATTTCTTCAAAATGGAAGAGAAACGCTTGACTGCCGATCGCTATCCGCTACACTTCGAGGTGTTGGGCCTTTATCCGATTCCCGTCGGAGAAGTGCAGCAGTGGGCAAGCGACAGCGAAGCCCGGTTAAATCAAAAGCCTTCGGTTCCCGCCGAAGGCTTTTGTCTTTTGTGTCCCAGATCAGATCATCATTGCTCTCGATCGTTAAGCTAAATCCATGATTAATAAGGCTTCCCTAGTAGGGAGAACCTGAGTTCCCGCTCAGACTCTCCAGGGATTCGCCCTCGTTGTGGCTAACTCGTTGATTTCATTCAGTTCCCTAGTAGGGATCACTGCTTTCCGAGTTCTGCTTCAATAAACACTCGAATCTTTTCTGCCCATTGATCGGCTTCATCTGCGGCGCTTCCGGAAAAGGACACGCCAACAACGCCGTTGCGGGCGGAAATTTGGCAAACCTTCCTGGCGCCGCGTCGAATCACCATGGGTTCATGACGATCGCGAGGGGCGCGATCCGCTTTCGTTGCGGCAACTGCCTGTGCTTGCGTGAAAGTGTTGTCGCTAACTAACCGCTCGATTGCCGCTTTCACCTTGTCTTCGCGACCCTCTGCAACCGCCTTGGCCATTTGTTCCGCAGCGTTGCTACCCAGGCGCTCCGGACAAGTCGCCAGCAAATCCTTGCTTTCGTTGGGCAGGAGGTCGAACTTCATAATCCGGCCGACGTGCGAATCGCTAATGCCCGCTGCTTTCGCCAGTTCCTCTTTCGTGATTCCGGTGGATTCCTGGAGCGATTTAAAGCCCCAGAATTTCTCGAAGTCCGATAGCGTGGGCGAAAGAAGGTTGGAGAAGAATGCGGCGTACTCGACCATCGAATCGTCGATGTCGAGCACGATGCCGTCGATTTCCGTTCGGCCCAGCTCACGATAAACTGCGGCGCGGTTATGCCCGGCCACGATGTCGTATTCGCCGTCCGGCCGCTCACGAACCGTGATCGGCTGGGCGAGCGGGTACGCCGTCAAGTTGGCTTTGAGCTCGGCGTATTCCGCGCTTGTCAGGCGGCGTCGGCGACCTGGGATTTCATGAAGCTTTTCGAGCGGAAGCTTGCCCGGCGCGCGCTGCTCGAGCGCCCGTTTCAGTTTTTCGATTTCGGCTTGCTGGCTGTGCACGCGACCTTGCAGCCCGATCAGTTGTCCCGGCGCAGTGCGTGGAGCAAGAGGTTCTGAAGGTGTATCCATGCTGTCGTCGTCGAGACGGATGCCTGCGGCCTTTGCCTTTTGTTTCGCTGCTGTAGACATGCTTACTCCTTGTCCCAGAGGTAACAAACCTTGCTGTCGATCAAATCCACAACCTGGTCGTAGGGCACGCGAATGCGCCGTAGCGTCGCCGCGTTGCCGTCGTAATTGGGGAAGTCGTAGACAGTGGAGAAGTCGTTCGTGGTCGTGCGTGCAAGGTCCGTTTCCGGAATCTCTACCGGCAGGACGCGCTCACCGTACGTGGTGATGACCCAGTCACGCACGATCGAGGCGTTGGCCTTGTTGGGCATGCGAGTCACAAGGATGTCGATGAAATCGAACACCTTGGCTTCGTCGGCCGACTCTCCGAACTGCTTCATGCCGGAAACCATGTCGGAGAAAAGCGACCAGAACTGGACCATCGATGCAAACGAAAGCGTGTCTGGCATCACCGGAACGATCACGCCATCAGCGGCAAACAGCGCATTGATGGTGAGATAGCTCAGCGTCGGCGCAGTATCGATGATGATGTAGTCGTATTCATCCTTGAGTTCTTCCAGACCGTCATTCAAAACGTTCCAAAATTTGGCGCTCGGCGACGCATGGACGCGCGCCGGCAGCATGAATTCAGCATTGAACAGGTCAGTGGAGGACGGAATGAGGTCGAGATTTTCCCAATACGTTTGCATTGGAAGGCCCTTCATGCTGAAGCTCTCGCCGCTCACATATGCTTCGATCAAGGGCAGAATGGTCTGGTCGCCATTGATCTCCGCGTGCGGATTGATTCCATACAGCGTGGTCGCACTGCCCTGCGGGTCCATGTCTATATGCAACACGCGACGGCCGTGCCGTAACGACAGGCCCTGCGCAAGCACCATGGATGTCGTGGTCTTGGTTACACCGCCCTTGAAATTGCCAATGGCGATAACCTTGCCTTTTTTGCCCTCCGGACGTTGCCTTGGCTTGCGTTCAGCCCGCACCCATTCAATGGTCTCGGCCAACGTGAACTGGCGTGCAGCGCCCGGCTTTTCTTGCGTCCCTTGCGGAAGCTCACCTTTCTTGATCAGATAGGAGAAGCGGGCTTTATCTATGCCGCACAGTTCCTGAAGCTTGCCGCTCGGAAACACCGGGGCAACCTTCCGCGGAAAAGGTTGAAGCATCTGCGTGCGAATTCGCTCGAGCATTTTCGCGGAACGGGCCGCTAGATTGACGAGATCATCCGGCGTCACCTCTATAGGCGGCGTCGAAAGGTTGATATCCATGTGTTTCTTCCCGGTGGTGCTGGTTCTACCAAAAACGTGGATTCTCCCTTAAAAGGTAGAACCGACGGTAACCGAAGACTAAGAGGTATACGGAGTAAACGCAAGTAAACTTTGCCGCACCTCGACAGCCGGAAAGGCACGCGGGCAATGGGGTTGAGGCGAAAAGATGAGAAACGACTTGAGGGGAAGGGGGCATCGCAAGCCGCTTTAGATCTGCAGAATCAAGGCGAAATGGGTGATTTCCGGGGCGAACGCGGGCAAAAAGGGCGCGATTTACCGGCTTTGATTCGCTCCAACGGCTGCGGCCCTGAGATAAAGCCGCGTGGTCGAGAGGTGCGCATGGCCAAGGCGGTCTTGAATCTCCCGGCAATCCGCGCCTCGTTCGAGCGCATGATGTGAGTGAGTATGCCGGATCCAGTGTGTACTTGGATTGCGAGACTTCGCATCTGCAGATAGGAGAGTGTGCGCCATTCCCGGCTTCTGCCCCAGAAGCAGACGGCGAAAAATCTGTCCGATTCCGTCAGGCGTAAGAGCGCGTCCAGTGCGGAAGTTCGCGAGCAGCGGCGTGTCCGATGCACATTTCGCCGGATTTCCTGGCAGACCACGAGCCTGCAGGCTGGCGATCAGCAAGGCCATGACGGAATCCGGGATTGGGATCCGGCGATCCGAACGGCGTGTTCCGATGATTACCAGATGCCAGCGGTCGCCGCCCGGTTCAAGTGACGTGGCCTGCGTGAGCTGGCCGGTGCTGGCGCCGGCCAGCTCCGCGCGTCGCAATCCTGTCGAGTAAGCCAGGCTCAAGGCCAAAAAATCCCGTAATTCGTGGCCTGAATACAGGACGCGCGTGCTCGCCTGGACTATGGCGCGCCACTGGCTGTGGCTTAGAGACCGTCCGGCGACGTCGATCCGCGGTCCGGTCGTAACCGGTGCGCAGCGCACGAACGGATTGCTTGCCAGATAGCGTTGATTCACGAGCCATTCGCACATCGCGTGCAGAATCGCCCGAGCTGTTTCGCGGCTGCGCTCCGAAAGGCCGCCAATAAACGGGCGCCAGTCAGGGTGCGTCCGCTCGATTTTCCCGCCGCCGACCCATTGGGCGGCAGGCTGTGGATCGGTCAAAAAGGTCTCGATATACTCCGCGCAATCGCGGTTATCGAGTGAAGAAAGCGCCTTTTCTTTCGTGTGAATTGCCCAGAGAAGTAGCCGTTCAGCTTCGCGCCGGTAAGCTCGGACCGTGTGCACACTGCGCTGAACGCTTGTGAGCCACGTGTCGATTGCCTGCAGATCGGTGAGGAATCCGGCATCCGAGGGAGTCTGGTCAGCGCGATTAATGCCCGCCGAGCCGTCCAGTTCGGGCGGGACTTCAAGCGCTTCCAGCGGGACGATGCCGGTTACGCGAGGCCTGGCAAGCGCCGGATCATTGCCGGGCAAGCGTCGACGGGGCGTGACGGCGCGCTTTGAAAGGGTATGACGTAGCGAATCCGCGTGAAGCGAAAGCCAGTCCGAAATGCGCCGCGCCGCCTTGGGGCCGACTCGCTCGACGCCGGTATGCCAGCGATGACCCCGGCGTTCGATAAACCCCAGCAAATCAGCCAGCGTATATATATGTGCGCGTTGCAACCGGTCGGCGATCGCGGGTTCGAGCCAGCTCGATACAGGATGACTGGGCTGC
>NZ_CAXTGZ010000046.1:0-19299 GCF_964243625.1 uncultured Caballeronia sp. | reverse complement strand
CAAGAGACGACGCTCAGGCCAAACACGTGCGTGTGGGCGGGGCGTATCTGTTTGGTCCCCACGTCAGCGGCTGGACGGTGAGTCTCGGCCTGACTTATTGAATGGTGGAGCGGGCGGACACCCATGTTTAGGCTGCACGAAGCTCTTCCCCTACTGACCAAAGTCCCCGCCTTCGATTTCCCGTACGCTGAACTTGCCAATTAAGACTGTATGGATGTACAGTGTTTCGTTCGCATTCTGATTCCACCGGAAACAATTGATATTGGGCGCGAACGCCAACATGCGATCAATACATCAACGAGGACAAGTGCTGTGAGCATCCTGGTCGGCACGGCGTCATGGACGGATCCCACGCTCATCAAGTGCAAGCGTTTTTATCCGCCGGGGTGTTCGAGCGCGGAAGCGCGCTTGCGCCATTACGCGTCCATTTTTCCGATCGTGGAAGTGGATTCGAGTTACTACGCCATGCCGAACGCGACAAATTCGGTGCTATGGGCTGAGCGAACGTCGCCGGAATTCGTTTTCAACATCAAGGCGTTCCGGTTGTTCACCGGTCATCAGACTGCGCGCGACATGTTTCCCCCCGACATGCAGTCGCACCTGCCGCAGAATGGCAAGACGAGCTTGTACTACAAGGATTTATCGGCGGAAATGCAGCAGGAATTGTGGTGCCGGTATTTCGAAGCCATCGAACCATTGCGTGCTTCGGGCAAGCTCGGCGCGGTGCACTTCCAGTTTGCGCCGTGGGTGATCTGCAATCCGCATGGCATCCGCCATGTCGAGCATTGTGCGGACGTCATGAGCGCCATGGACGGCTACACCATGGCGGTCGAATTCCGCAATCAGACATGGTTCGATGCAAAGCGCCGCGACTCCACGCTCGCCATGGAGCGCGAGCGCGGACTGGTGAACGTGGTGGTCGACGAACCGCAGGGATTCAGCAACAGCATTCCGGCCATCTGGGAAACAACACACCCGGGGCTCGCATTGATCCGTCTGCACGGGCGCAATCACGAGACGTGGAATATCAAGGGGGCGGTGGCGTCGTCGTCGAGATTCCACTACGAGTACAACGACGAAGAACTCGATCCCATCGCGAGCCAGATCATCGAGATCTCGAAAGCCGTGGATATGACCCACGTGATCTTCAACACCAATTACGAAGACCAGGGACAACGGAACGCGTTGAAGCTGATGGGGTTTCTCGACCACGCGTGACATTGAAAGCTTACTCGATGTGCACGCCGAAACCCGCCTGGCCCGGCGCCATATCGGCGCGTAATGTGAGTTCGGGAATGTCGTACGCCCCGGCGTTTTGCCGGCGATACGCAATCGGCTTGGCGGTCCAAAGGGCATCGAGACGTTGTCCGAGTGCATCGAGCGCTTTCGCGAATCGCGCCTCGTCCACTTTCCCCGTCCGATAAATCACGAAGGGCGGCAGCACATCGAAGCCCGGGTAATAGAGAATCCCATGCTGGATGGGGAACAGGAGGTCGTCTATCGGACCATTGATGCCGCGTGCGGCGTAATGGGATGCCCAGCCGCCCGTAGTCACCATGAGCATCGCCCGTTTTCCGGCCAGCGTGCCTTCGCCATAACGGTCGCCCCAGTGCTTGTCCGAGTGCTCGCCTACGCCGTACGCAAAGCCGTAAGCGTAGACGCGTTCCACCCAGCCTTTCAGGATTGCCGGCATGGAGAACCACCACAGCGGAAACTGCAGGATCACCGCATCCGCCCAGCGCAGCTTGTCCTGTTCCTCTGCGATGTCCCTGGTCTGGCGGCCGTTCTCGAATGCGAGCTTCGAGTCGAGCGCGGGGTCGAAACGTTCGGAGGCTTGCCCGTCCATGCTGTCCCTGGCGTCGAGCGATGCTTTCCACTTCATTGCATACAGGTCCGATACCTTCACTGCGTGACCTGCATTCTCCAAGCGTGTGACCGCGAAATCCATCAGCGAACCATTCAGTGACTTCGGTTCGGGATGTGCATAGACAATAAGAACGTTCATGGTTCGACCCTTCAGTGCTGAAAGAAGCAGCGTAGACCGTCGTCCGGTATAGTGGAAATGAATATCCAACATGCCAGGTATTGCCATGAATGATCTCAGGCGTCTCGATCTGAACCTCTTGCTGACGCTCGACGTCCTGCTTTCGGAGCACAACGTGACGCGCACAGCAGAGCGCCTGAACTTTTCGCAGCCGTCGGTGAGCGTTCATCTCGCGAAGTTGCGCGATGTGTTCGGCGATCCGTTGTTGTTGCCGGGACCGCGAGGCATGCGGCCCACGACAAGAGCCGACGAGTTGCGCGAACCGTTGCGGCAGGCACTCGAAGCGCTCGGGCGCGCGGTGGCGCCGGCGAGTCCTTTCAGTCCTGCCGAAGCAAGCAACACCTGGCGCGTGGCGGCTGCCGACTATGCCGAATCCACTGTGCTGTTACCCGCGATGGCCGGATTGCGGACGGCTGCGCCCGGCACACGGCTGGCAATCATGGAAATGTCACCGTCGCGGATTGCGCGGCAAGCGGAACGCGGGGAGATCGACCTCGCGTTTCATACCAGCGAAGGCGCGCCGGAAGGCCTGCACAGGCGGGTGCTTTTCACCGAGCGATACGTGCTGGCCGGACGTGCGGGTCATCCGCGTTTGAAGCGCCGGCCGACGCTCGCGCAATTTTGCGCGCTCGAGCATGTGATCGTATCGACGGATGGCGGCGGGTTTCGCGGTATCACGGACGAGGCGCTTGCCGACGCCGGCCTGACGCGCCGGGTCGTGCTTTCCGTACCGCATTTCTTGTTCATGATGCAGGTGCTGGCGAGCACGGACCTTGTCGCGATGATGCCGTCGCGGCTGGTCCGCAACGTCAGCACGCTGCGCGTGGTCGAAGCACCCGTCGATGTTCCCGGCTACGACCTGGCCATGCTCTGGCATGAGCGGTCGCACAGGGACGCCGCGCATCGATGGTTGAGGGAGTTCATTGTGGCGGGGGTGAACCGGTGATGGCCGGGGCCGACAAGCCGCGCTCATAGTCCACGGCTTCCCAAACCAGCCACGCTTCAAACGCCTCGAGTTGCGGCGACTTCGCTCCAACCTGCGAGCACGCGAGGTAATACGCCCCTGGCGTGGAAACCTGCAGATCAAACGGCGAGACCAGCCGTCCGCTACGCAAGTCATCTTCGATCAACGCGCGCACCGCAATCATCACGCCCAGGTCATCTATGGCGCCCTGATACGCGAGCGCCGCGTTATCGAAATCAATGTGCCCCTCGCTTTCCAGCTCCGTCATCCCGGCTTCGATCATCCAGCGCGACCAGTCCATCGGACGATTCCTCGATGAAAGCAACGTGTGATGCGCAAGATCCCCGGGGGTTCGCAACGCAGGTCCGCGTTCGAGCAAGGATGGACTGCACACCGGCATCAGCACTTCGCCCAGCAACCGGCGGTGACCCGCGCCCTCGGGAGGAAAAGGATGGGAATGCACGGAGACATCGATATCCTCGCGCCGGAAATTCGCGGGCTCGTGAGAGGTGACGACCTGAATATCGATCTTCGGATGCAGCGACTTGAATCGCGTGAGGCGCGGGACCAGCCAGCGCATGGCGAAGGTGGGCGGCAACTTCAGCCGCAAGACCGAACCGTCCGCGTCGTCACGCGCTTCTCGCGTCGCGTAGTCGATCTGGTCGAACACGCTGCTCAGCGCACGGATATAGGTTTCGCCCTTACGGGTAAGTTCTATGCCCCGATGCGTGCGCAAGAAAAGCTTCACCCCGAGCCAGTCCTCCAGCAGCGACACATGGCGGCTGATCGCGCCTTGTGTCACGAGAAGTTCCTTCGCCGCGCCGGTGAAACTCAGGTAGCGCCCGGAGGCTTCGAAAGCGCGCAATGCATTGAGAGGAGGAAGTTTTCGTCGCATATTTCGCATGAGATTTTCTCATGCCGCCCATGATATATCGATCGTTGCACGGGAGACAGAACTGCCTATCATCGTCTCAACAGCGCAGGAAACAACGCTGACAAAGACGGAGACAACGCAGTGAACCAAACTTCCCCGGCACCAAAAACGTTATTCGACAAGATCTGGAGCCAGCATCACGTCCTCGAGCGTGAAGACGGCCAGAGCCTGCTTTACGTCGACAGTCATTTCCTGCAGGACGGATCGGCGCCCGCGTTCGAAATGCTGCGCCAGCGCGGCCTGAAAGCGCACGCGCCACAACGCGGATTCGCCACCCCCGATCATTATGTGCCCACCGGCAGCCGCGATCTTGCGAGCATAACCGACCCCGAGAAGCGCGCAATGGCCAACGCCCTGCGCGACGACACCAAAAGCCTCGGCATCACCTTCTTCGGCCTCGATGACGTGCGCCAGGGGATCGTCCATGTCGTCGCCCCCGAACAGGGCCTGAGCCGCCCCGGCATGCTGATCGTGTGCGGCGACAGTCATACGTCCACGCATGGCGCAGTCGGCGCACTGGCGTTCGGCATTGGCGCGACGGAGGTGGCGCATGTGCTCGCAACGCAGACCTTGTGGCAGCGCAAACCGAAGGCGCTGCGCATTGCGCTCGAGGGCACGCTGCCTGCGGGCGTGGGCGCGAAGGACGTGATTCTCGCGATCATCGCAAGGATCGGCGCGGGCGGCGCGACCGGCCATGTGATCGAATATGCGGGGCCGGTCATTGAAAGTTTGTCGATGGAAGGCCGCTTCACCATCTGCAACATGTCGATAGAAGCAGGCGGCCGCGCCGGCATGATGGCCCCCGACGACACCACGTTCCACTATCTCGCAGGCAAGCCGTTTGCGCCGCAAGGCGCGCGCTGGGACGAGGAGGTGGCGCGCTGGCGCGGGCTTGCATCGGACGCAGGGGCGTCGTACGACAAGGAGATCACGCTCGATGTCAGCACCTTGCAACCCATGGTCACCTGGGGCAACAGCCCCGAAGACGCGCTGCCCATAGATGCCCGCGTGCCCGATCCCGCAAACGCGCCTAGTGCCGAGAAGCGTGCCGCGATGCAGCGCACCATGGATTACATGGGCCTTACTCCCGGTATGACGCTCGATGGCCTGACCATCGACCGCGCATTTATAGGCTCGTGTACGAATGGCCGCATCGAGGATCTGCAGGCGGCTGCCGCCGTGGTCAAGGGACGCAAGGTCGCGAAATCGGTCGAAGCCTGGGTGGTGCCGGGCTCGGGCCTCGTCAAGCAGGAAGCGGAAGCGCTGGGTCTCGACCGGATCTTCAAGGACGCTGGTTTCCAGTGGCGCGAAGCCGGCTGCTCGATGTGCCTCGGCACCAATGGCGACACCGTTGCGCCGGG
Organism: uncultured Caballeronia sp.; assembly: GCF_964243625.1. Lineage (NCBI taxonomy): Bacteria > Pseudomonadati > Pseudomonadota > Betaproteobacteria > Burkholderiales > Burkholderiaceae > Caballeronia > uncultured Caballeronia sp. Next base: position 13,996 of record NZ_CAXTGZ010000046.1, on the reverse strand, counting down.
GCAGCGCAGCGCCTCGACCACCAATCGCAATTTCGTCGGCCGGCAAGGTCCCGGTTCGCGCACTCACCTGATGAGCCCTGTGATGGTCGCCGCCGCCGCGTTGAGCGGGCGTCTGACCGACGTGCGGCCCATGCTTGCCGGGGAAATCTGATGGAAGCCTTCGATTATCTCGATGCGGTCGCACTGCCGGTTGCGCGCCCGAACTGCGACACCGATCAGATCGTGCCTGCACGATACCTGCAGAAACCGCGCTCGGACAATTTTGGCAATTACCTTTTCCGCGACCTTCGATACCACGCGGACGGTTCTGAAAAAGCCGGCTTCCTGCTCAATCTGCCCGCTTATCAGCCGGCGAGGATCGTGGTCGCGAAGGAGAACTTCGCGTGCGGCTCGTCGCGCGAGCACGCGGTCTGGGCGCTGTACGACTACGGCGTGCGCGCGGTGATTGCGCCTAGCGTGGGGGACATCTTTGCGTCGAACGCATCGAAGAACGGACTGTTGATCGTGCTGCTGGCCGCTGATGTCGTCGACGAAATGATCGGCAAGATCGAGGCGAGCCCTGGCCTGCATGTAAGCGTCGATCTCGATGCGCAAACCGTGTCCACGCCGGACGGTGTATCGCATACATTCAGTATCGATGCCTATCAGAAGCGTTGCCTGAAGGAAGGTCTCGACGAACTCGGCTACACCCTCACTCAACTCGACCGGATCGAGGCATTCGAGCGCAGCTACGCGTACTGAGTGCCGCCGCGATATTCAATCACGTTCATGTAAAGGACCGGAAATGAAAGTTGCTGTACTGGCGGGCGATGGGATCGGCAAGGAAGTCACGGCGGAGGCGCTCAAGGTGCTGCAGGCGGTCGTGCCAAAAAGCGCGGCGCTTGAAATCAGCCATGCGCCCATAGGCGGCGCGGGCGTGGAAGCAGCGGGCGATCCGCTGCCGGCGGCGACGCTCGACATCGCGCGCAAGTCCGACGCGATCCTGTTCGGCGCCGCAGGCGAACCGGGCGACGAGAAGATTCCCTTCGACATGCGCCCGGGCGCGAGCCTTTTGCGTCTGCGAAAGGCGCTGGGTCTCTTTGCCAACTTTCGCCCCGCGTTTCTCTTCCCGGAACTCGCCGATGCCTCGAGCCTCAAGCGCGAGATTGTCGATGGCCTCGACATCCTGATCCTGCGCGAACTGACCGGCGACCTCTACTTTGGCGAACCGCGGGGCGTAACAATAGAAAACGGCGAACGGGTCGGCGTCAACACCATGCGATATACCGAATCCGAAGTGCGGCGAATCGGACATGCGGCCTTTCGTGCGGCGCGAACGCGTAACCGCAAAGTCTGCTCCGTCGACAAGGCCAATGTGCTCGAAACCATGCAGCTCTGGCGCGAGGTCATGACGGAAGTCGGCCGGGAATATCCCGACGTGGAACTGACACACACCTTCGTGGATGCAGCCGCGATGATGCTGATGCGCAACCCGCGTCAGTTCGACGTGATCGTGACGGGCAACGTCTTCGGCGACATTCTCTCGGACGCGGCCGCCATGCTGACGGGTTCCATCGGCATGTTGCCTTCGGCTTCGCTTGCAAGCGGGCGGCTTGGTTTGTACGAACCGGTACACGGCACGGCGCCTGACATTGCGGGGATGGACATCGCGAATCCGCTGGCTGCGATCCTCTCGGTCGAGATGATGATGCGTCTTTCGTTCGACCTGCCCGAAGCGGGCGACCGCATTCGCCGCGCTGTGAGTTCGGTTCTTGCCGATGGCTACCGTACCGCGGACATCCATCAGCCGGGCACGAAGAGAGTCGGCACGCGAGAGATGGGCGAAGCAGTACTGGCCGCGCTGGGCCGATGAACACGTAGCACACCGGCGCAGCCATGCCGGCGCCGCCTCAAAAAAATAGATCATGGCGGCAAAATGCACGCCATGTGGAGACGAAGATGACAGATATCTATGCCGATACGACGATCGCCGTCGCGGACACGTACGCCGGCCAGGTGGCGGCGCGGCTCGACCGGCTGCCATTTACGCGCACCCTCTGGCGGCTGGTGTTCCTGATCTCGCTTGGCGGCGTCTTCGAGCTGTACGACCTCTTCATGACAGCCTACATTGCGCCGGGGCTCGTCAGGAGCGGCATGTTCAGCAGCGGCTCGGTGGGTTTTTTCGGCATCAACGGTATCGGCTTCTTTGTCTTTTGCACGTTTGCCGGCATGTGGCTTGGCTGCATGGTCTTCGGGTCGATTGCAGACCGGCTTGGACGCCGCTCGATGTTCACCTTCTCGCTCATCTGGTATTCGCTCGCGACCGCTGTGATGGCGTGCCAGACGCATGCCGCGGGCGTCGATATCTGCCGTTTTGTCGCGGCGATCGGCGTCGGGCTGGAACAGGTGACGATCGATACGTTCCTGACCGAGCTCGTGCCGCCACAGGGACGCGGCAAGGCCTTTGCGTTCTACCAGTTCATCGAGTTCCTGATCGTGCCGGTGGTGGCGCTGCTCGGCTGGCTGCTGGTGCCGATCAGTCCGTTTGGTATCGATGGATGGCGCTGGGTTGCGGCGATCGCTTCGGTCGGCGCCATTGCCGCTTGGTGGCTGCGGCTCGGGCTGCCCGAAAGCCCGCGCTGGCTGTCGCTGCATGGGCATGAGGGCGAGGCCGAACGCATCATGCGTGACCTGGAGACGAAGATTGCGCGCGAAGCCGGCATGGCGAAGCTGCCGCCCGCACAGCGCTCGGAGCCCGTCGTTGGCGACGGAAAATTCTCCGAACTGTTCAAGCCGCCTTATGGCAAACGCACGCTCGTCCTGTCTGTTTTCAACCTGACGCAGACCATTGCGTTCTACGGCTTTGGCGCGTGGGTGCCCACGTTGCTGATATCGAAGGGCATTCACGTCACCGCGAGCCTTCAGTACGCATTCATCATTGCGCTTGCCAATCCGGTGGGTCCGTTGCTCGGCATCTGGATCGCGGACAAGATGGAGCGCAAGTGGCAGATCGTCAGCGCGGGCGTGGGGATCGGCATCTTCATGATGTTCTTTGCGAAGCAGACCGATCCGCTCTGGATCATCGTGTTCGGCGTGCTGGTGACGCTCTTCAACAACTGGATCTCGTTTGTCTTCCATGGTTTCCAGGCGGAGCAATATCCCACTCGCATACGTGCCCGGGCGATCGGCTTCGTCTATTCATGGAGCCGCGTCAGCGCCGCGCTCGCAGGTTTGCTGATCGGCTTTTTCCTGCGCGAGGGCGGCACGATGGGCGTGGCGTTGTTTATCGGCGCGGCGATGCTCGTGATGATCACGGCGGTCGGCGTGTTTGGTCCGCGGACGCTCAACCGCAGCCTGGAGGAACTCTCGCAGTGAAACGGCTGCGCTTTACCCTTCAACCGTTTCCTTATGCCGGTCCTTGAGGCAGTACTCAATGAGACCGTCGATGGTTGCCGCGACGTTATTGTGAATGGCGGGGCCGTGCATGGGGAAGATCCATTCAATGTCGTATTTCTTGATCTTCTTCAACGCAGCATGCAAGTATTCGATGGACGGAAGGTATCCGGAGTTTTCTATCGACGCCACGATCTCCTGCACGGGGTCGCCCGGGCGTTCTTCCACGGGTCCGTACCGCATGAAGACGTCGGATGAGAAAAGCGCCTTGAGCCGAGGAACGTAGATGATCAGCGCGTCCCACTGGTGAACGTGCTTCGCGAAAATCGGAACGAGCACTTCACCGCCGATGGTGATCGGGACTTCGTCCTTCAAAGGTTTTGTCTTGACGGAGAAAATATCCGCAAGCGCATGCGAGCAGATCGGATGAGCGTACGCAACCAGATTCTTGTTGAGTGAGATGAAGTCGGGCAGGGCGCCCATTTCATCGGCTTCGAAGTGAGGAACAATGACGCTGTTGACCGTTGCGACATCTATGCCGGCAGACAGCAAGTTCGACTTCATCAGCGGGAAGTCGCCTCGCATTCCGGTCTCGATACAGAGGGTATCGCCAGTCGGAGACTTCAGGAAAAACTGCGAGAAACCCAGGTCGAGCTTCTCGATGAAGATATTGTTTCTGTAGACATGGTCCGCAAAAACATCAACTTTCGACGACTTCATTTATGCGCCTCCATTGCAGTCTCGAATTGGCGAAGGGCGATGCTTCCGCGCCTTCCGAATTTTTCCAGGTATGCGCGCACGTAGTTTTCATCGTCGTACAGGAACGCAATATCCGTTGGCACCATGTTGCGGATGGCAATCAATGGAACCGGCGCTTGCAGCGGGCGAAATTCCTTGTTCCAAAGCCCAGGTTCCGCGCATTCCTGAAAGAACTGACCAATCATCAGGTGCCGTTCAACAAACGCCGGCTTCAGTTGCTTCTGGACATATTCTACTGCGCTTACGATGTCGTCGACTCCGGACGGCACGATGATCCGGCAACGGTAGACGTCCTGCGTCGAGCCGGCTTGCAGGAATTCCTCCATGTGCAATTCCAGGTCCGCCAGGAGACCCGGAACGCTGCTGGAACGATTTCTGTAGAACTCGACCGACCTTTTCAGCATCGCAGTCTTTGCAAACGGACATACGTCCCCGAGCCTTCCGAGCTCGGTGTTAGGGGCGCAAAGAAAATGTTCGATCCAGCCGAGAATCCTGGAGAAGCCTTCGTCGGTTGAGGCTTCTTCAAGAGACAGACGTTCTGAATCTGACAGGCCTGTTGCCATGGTCCAACCTCATCGATGCTGAATTCGGATCACCAGATAGACGCGCGATTTATCAGGATTTAGTTTTGCGATCGCCACGGTGTTTATGCCTGTCTCAAGGGCTCGTGTTTCATTCGTCACTTACGATGCCGGCATTTCCCTGATCAACCGGCCCCAGTCATAGTCGAGATCGTCGGGCGTAAAACGCGAGACGCCAGCGCCCGGCGTGAACGTCAGTTCGCCGAAGAATATTTCGTTGTCCGGCGCATAAAGGTCCACGCGCACATAACCGAGCCCTTCTGACAAGACCGAGGCGATCCTGACGATCTCGTCCCAGTTCGGCAACGGCGGAGCGGGGACCGCGCTGCGCGGGTATCCGCCCAGCTCGAAGTCGAGCCGGTTCCAGCGCGCGTCGTAGAAGTCGTGTCTTGGACTGCCGAAGCGGTCGGAGACCACGCCCGTATAGATGAACGGCTCGCCTTGCTTGCGGCCGAAGATATTCATTTTCAAATCGGCGGGGACCATGCCGCTCTTGTCGAGCAACAACTTCTCGAAGTAGAGCCGGGGCTTGATCGGCCGATAATGCCGCTCGCGTGACGCTTGATAAAAATCGGTCGCCAGCCATTCATCCGCGAGACGGCTAAGTTGCTCGAACGACACCGTGGACTTGTCCCGGACCACCTTCACGAATCCGCATCCGTGATTCGCTTTCATGACGAACGAAGCGGGAAGCGAGTCGAATACTTCCCGCGTGAAAACATCGGGCACTGCAATGAGGGGAATCAAATGCTTTTCGCCCACCTTGCTTGCCACGTAGTCACGAACGGCAAGCTTGTCGGTCAGCGTGGTCCACACCGGTCTGGGATGAAGGCAACGATCAAGAACGATTTCATTGAAGGTCGTGGGATTTCGCAGATTGGGAAAACGCCCGACTCTCTTGCGATGCGAGATCATGACGAACACATAATCGGGAAGAAAGCGCTTTACCCCTCGAACCAGGCGATTACGGATGGCGCCGCGCTTTTTCTCCGTGGGGGCCTCTGCCGGAAAATGTGTTGCATGCGCCAGCTCGTCGGGGGTGCTCATCGGCATAATCTCCTCGCTTACTACTTAAAATCAAATTGCGGGTAGTCGGGCACAAGCGGAGGCGACAACCGAAAGATGTGTCGTCCGGAAATCTGGTAAATGCTGCGGTGAGTTTTTACGCGCGCGCCTTCAAACCGGCTTTATGCTGCAATGAAGCATAGGCGATCGACCGGCCCTGTAGACTGGCGTGGCCGAAAGTCTGGAACTCTTGGCGCATTTGGAAAACCGGGTTTTTGTTGCAGCGCATTTTTTGCCGATCCTGCAGCCTCTATGTGCTGCTGGATGAGCCTGATTGGTGTTGCTTGCCGGTTGCTGCTTGTTTTCCGCGGTCAGACGATTACTAAATGCTTACGTCCCTTTGCGTTCAGCAATCCCGCACGAAAGGTTTTTTGTTCGACACGAAATGCGGAAGACGGGGTGCGGCCGCCTCACACCTTGGACTGCGTCATCCCGACGTGCCGTGCCGCTGCAGCGTAACCAATCCGGTCCGCCGGTCCGACCGGATGCGTCGCGAGCGCACGATTCAGATGAAGCCGCAGAACATCGTCTTGTCCGGACTTCATGACAGCATCAATGAACAGTTGCTCGAAGACATCGCGCTGGGCATGACTGCCGCCAAGCCGCTGCATTTGGCTGAGCGCAGGAAGCATCGCGTCGACACTTGCTGCGTATTCCTGCCGCCCGTGAAGCAACACGGCCTCACTCACCGGCAAGGCTGCTTTCCTGAGAATCTGCCGGCGTTCGCCACGCTGCACTGAATCCGCGTCGCGAATCCCTTGAAGCAAACGCTCGGCCGCCTCCCATCGCTCTGCACCGGCCAGCGCCATCATCCAGTGCGGAAGCGTCAGGGCCGCAAGCGTGTCGCCAATGCGGGCCTCGGCCAGATCCGCGAGTTCATCCCATCGGTTGCCTGCGTTTATGCCGTGGAGCTGCAGCCGGAACAGCATCGAGGTTGCGTTCAGCACATCGTTATACAAATCTGGAGCGGCTTGCAGCAACGGTGAGGAGAGGTCGCGAAAACGCTGGTCGTAGAGATCCAGGACCTGATCGAACTCGCGCCGTTCAAGATGAAACATCGCACGATGCCACCACAGGTGATGCTTGAAGTTGTTCGCGGTTACCCAGTGCGGTTCGAGCTGGTTCAGGAACGCGATGCCTTCGTCACGCCGTCCCTGCATCTCCATGACGTGAGTCAGCGCGTGTGTTGCCCAAAGATTGCCCGGGTCCGACTCGATTGCCGACCAGCCGGCTTTTTCGGCGGCATTGTATTGACCGCATTCCTCGTGGGCAAACGCATTGCAAGCCAGCACGGTTGTATAGCCCGGAAGCTGATCGCTCCAGTACGGCATGACCTTGGTGATTTCATGCAGCATGCGTTTCGGAAGCCCATACCAGAACGCGGTGTTGTGGTGAACGCGCAAGGCGAGCAGGTCGCGCGGGTGAGCGGCCAGAATCTCTTCCCAGACCGAGAGCGCGCGATCGAGGTCACCGTCGATCCAGTGCGCCAGTGCCGCAACGTGCGAGCGCTCGCGATGGGTCGCGTGAACGGCGTACCGTTGTGCTTGTGCAAGCGCCTGCCGGGCGGTCCCGAGATGTGAAGCGTTGAGCGGCATCATCGCGAAGTAGCCCGTCAGCACGTGGGCCATCACGAACCCGGGGTCTTGCGCGAGCAGCTTGGCAAGACGCGCACCGAGGTCGGCCTTGTAGTACAGGTATCCATCGATGGCGAAACGGTATGCATCGCCCGCTTCATCACCGGTGGTTGTAGAGATCACGAGCCCTTGCGCGTCGTATGTCATGCAGTTTCCTTGAGCGCCGACATCCTTATCGTACAGGAGCGGCCACAGCGGCTCGCCCATCAAGTGCAGTCATGCCGGCATATCGCGAATCTCGGGGAACGAACGGGTGAAGGGGCTAGCCGGGGGCTGACCGCGAGATTACTTCGATACATTCTTTCTTTCCAGAATACTTCTGCGATATCTGCGTGTAGGTGCCGTTCGTTCTGATATTGGCGAGTGCTTTGTCGATGGCGGCCAGAAGCTGCGGAATACTCTTCGGGATGACGACGCCGGAGTACTCACTGTCGGCCGAATTGCTGATCGCGGCGATCTCGACCTTCGCGTTCCGACATCGGCGAGGAGCAGGTACTGCAAAAGTTTTATGGCAGCGCCTCCTTGAAAGCTTGGTTATTGGCTGTTTTTTGTTTGTCGATCTTTTCGCGATATGTCTTGCGATACCCGCTAAAACGCTCGACGCGACTGTATCAAGGAGCAGTTGTTCCACAAAGCACATCCATGCCGAACGTAATGTGCAAATCGTGTAAAGCAACTGCGCCGTTGGCCGCAAGAGGTTCTCGTGCGGGTCGGTTGCATCGCCAATGGTCATACCACGGTTGTCTGAAAGTGACTGGATGTTGGCGCATCCACGCGCCAGCCGAGCGCGTAGTCAATGGATTAGGTTGCTCGTGGCAGGGCACCGGCGCACGGCGGCCGGATCAACATCGCCTCTGTCAGCCTTTCCTGGGACCGTACATTGCTGCGGTCCGGCGGACGCGGATGTTCGCGCTTTACAGGGCATACATCATGGTCACTCATCCAAAGAGGCTGGTCTTCGCAGGTGTTTTTGTCGTCGCGCTTGCGGTTACTTCATACCTGCCAAGATTCGTCCAGAACGCGCTTCATCACGATCACTCCATAAGCGACGGCTACGACGACTCCGGGTCCGCGGGCGGCATGCCTGACGGAGCGCCGGCGTCCGGAGCGGTCTCGAAGGAAGTGCGCCCCGATCCTTCGCCGGCGCGCATTCTTCAGGCGGTTCGCGACAGCCTGCAGCGCAACGATCTTCAATCGGCTGAAGTGCTGCTTCGCGCTGCGCGTGCGCTCGATATCAACAACCGGCAGGCGCTCGCGCTTCAGCACGAACTCGATGCACGCATGACGCAGAGCGCGTCGCCGTCGACAGCTGTCAAGGGTGCGGTAACGCCGCTGCGAGCGGATTCGCTCCCGGTCAAAAGAACCAGCCGCACGGCTACGCGGACCCCGGACAAACGCGAGCGTGCAGCGATTCACACGCGCAAAGCGAGCAACACTCATGAAGAGCTGAACACATCCAGGATCACACCTGTCGAGACCGCAGCTCCAATCACCGAGGCGGCCGAGAAACCAAAGTCCATGGTCGAGTCAGTGCCCGAAGCCGCACATGCGCCGGCACCTGTGATTGTGCCCCCGCCAGTTGTTCAGCCTACCGCGCAACCCGTTGCACGACCCGCGCCCGCGCCGATGGTGGAATCGTCACCGGGGCCGAAGAGTCGCGAGGAGGTCCGGGCGGAGCTGTACCGTGCCCGCACCGATGGCAGCCTTCCGCGCTTTGGCAATCCGGATCCGGCGGGTCCGGGCGTTGCGACGATTTCGAAGCCGCTTGCGGCGACGCCGGACCGCTAAAGCCACGATCAGTTCGTGCATCGATCGACCGGGAAAACGCAAGGAAATCTAACCTTCAAACCCGTTGATTTCCTGTCGTTACACAAAGCACGAGCCCAATGGGCCGGCAATCGGGCCTCGTGTGCTTCATGTGGTGAGCAAAGCGCCGAAGCGCATGGGGTAGCGATGGCACGCAGATTTCAGTAATGATGCTACGAACGGCGATTTTTGACATATTTCTCATTCCAACGTTAATTGGAGCCTACTTTCATGAGTTCCTCATCGAATGCATCGAACGAATGCATCGAACGAAGGCATCGAATTTTCCCAGCCTCGTGCTTCAGAAAGGAAAGAGTATCGAACTAAGCGTTTAGGTCGGCAAAGGTAATCGTTTGCGCCTTGCATGCTTGCGTGAAAGCCGCGTCATAACTCGAAAAAAACACCACACGGCGTTCCGCCAGTATCCCGAAGAGCTCAACCAGAACGCCGCGAGCGTTGGGGTCCAGCCCGGCGACGGGTTCATCCGCGATCACAACCTTTGCATCGCCGATAACCGCCGCGGTCAAGAAGACCTTCTTGCGCGTGCCGAACGACATTTGCTCGAAGCGTTTCCCCAGATGCGGCGTCAGCCCGAACCGCTCTGCAAGGTCGAGCACGTCACGCCCGACTGACGCCTTCCGCTCCAGCGCCACCTGCTCCAAGTAGGCGCGTCCGGTTTGCAATGAATCAGGCAGGCAGTCATCGGGAATGAAGGCCAGCGCGGATTTTGCTTCGGCCGGAGCATCTCGATGCAAATGTCCGTCGATCCACACATCGCCGCAATCTGCGGGAATCGTCCCGGCGAGCATGCCGAGCAGGGTGGTTTTGCCGCTGCCGCTATCATCGTTCAGTGCGATGCATCCCGGGCCGGCGCGATAGCTCAGCCCTTCGAAAATGACGCGGTCAGCATAGCGTTTGCCGAGGTTCTCAAATCTGAGCATGAGTAGATGTCTGGATATTGCGATAAGTTATGGATGCCACATCAGGAATGCCCACGCGCGGTGAATCCTGCTGATATTGCATAGTATCGGTCTGAGGCCGATCCTGAGTGCCGCGTCGGTGAGTATCTGTCAGTAACGTAATCCGTGTGTTCCGGCCGGAACGTGAGCAAATGGAGTTGAATCTTGACCAAGGTTTTGAGCCTCGATAGCCCCGATTTCCTGCAGGGAGGGGGTGAAGTCGGGGAGTTGATGCGGTCGTACCGGTGGGAAGATACGCCACATGGCACGCCGCAAACGTGGCCGCAAGCCCTGCGGCTAACCGTTGGCATGTGCATCAACTCGCCGCTTCTGAGCACGGTGCTGTGGGGACCGCAGTTGTGCATGTTCTACAACGATGCTTATTCGGCGTCGCTTGCCGACCGCCATCCGGCGGCGCTGGGAAAGCCTGTCGCCGAGGTATGGGATGCCGCGTGGGATGTCGTCGCGCCGGATTTCCACCAGGCAATGAAGGACGGCACGGGATTCGAAAACAGCAAGGTCCAGCTCCGGTTCGTGCGCAACGGAGTACTGGAAACGACCTACTGGGACTTCAGCGCCACGCCAATCCGCGATGAATCCGGCGCGATCGTCGGGCTGTACAACGTCGGCATTGAAACCACGGCGCAGGTGAGGCTGACCGAAACACTCGAGCAGCGGATGCTCGAACGCACGGCCGAGCGCGACCGGCTGTGGGAATTGACGGACGACCTGCTGGTCAGCGCGGACTACGAGGGCCGCATTCATCGTGCGAGCAATGCCTGGAGCCGCCTGCTCGGGTACACGGAAGAAGAGCTGAGGTCGCGCCCGTACTCCGGGTTCATGCATCCCGATGACGTTGGCGCGACCATGGACGCGGTGCTGGAGATGCGCGCGAGCGGTCGCCCGGTGCACTTTCAAAACCGGCTGATTGCATCGGATGGAACGCCGCGATGGATCGCGTGGAAGCTCGCGCCCGAGCCGAACAACGAACGCATGATCGGCACAGGCCGCGACGTCACCGAGGAACGAGAGCGCGAGATCGCGCTGCGCGATTCCATGGACTTTGCGCGCCTGGCGTTATCGGCGGTGAGCGGGGTCGGCGCGTGGACGTACGAAGTGGCGAGCGACCAGTTTTTCTGCGACGAGGCCATCTCCGAAGTCTATGGAATCGATGCAATCCAGGCAGCGAAAGGCATCAGGCGCGAGCTGTTCCTGGCCAACGTGCATCCGGACGATCTCAAGGCGCTCGGCGCCACCATGTCGGGCGGCTTGCTGCGCTCGGGCGACCTGGAACTCGAATACCGGATCAACCATCCCGATGGGTCGGTGCGCTCGGTGCTCTCCCGCGGCCACACGTACTTCGATCTGGAAGGCGTGCCGGTGCGGCGAACGGGCATTGGTATCGATATGACGCAACAGCGCCTGCTTGAACAGCAGCTTCGCCAGAGCCAGAAAATGGAAGCGGTCGGCCAGTTGACTGGCGGCCTCGCGCATGACTTCAACAACATGCTGCAGGGCATCCTGGGCCCGCTGGAACTCATCCAGCGGCTCGTGTCCATGCGGCGCACCGACGGGCTCGAGCGTTATTGTTCGATGGCGATGTCATCGGCGCAAAAAGCCGCGGCATTGACGCATCGCCTGCTTGCGTTTTCACGGCGCCAGCCGCTCGATCCCATACCGGTCGATGCCAACGAACTGGTGGCATCGCTTGCAGACTTGTTGCGGCGTACTACCGGCGAGATGGTGGACATCGTGCTCAAGCTGGACGGTACGCCGTGCAAGACCGTTTGCGATGCCAACCAGCTTGAAAGCGCGCTGCTGAATCTCTCGATCAACGCGCGCGACGCCATGCCCAACGGCGGCACGCTGACCATTTCCACGTCGCACGAAAGCATCGACGAACCCCACGCGGCGCAGCGCGAGTTGAAGCCGGGCCGTTTCATTTGTATCGCCGTGACCGATTCGGGCGAGGGCATGCCGCCCGATGTCGTCCGGCAAGCCTTCGAGCCGTTTTTCACGACGAAGCCGCTCGGGCAGGGGACGGGGCTGGGTTTGTCGATGGTGTATGGCTTTGCCGGGCAATCCGGCGGCTTTGCGTCCATTTCGAGCCAGCTCGGGCAAGGCACGACGATCCGTCTGTACCTCCCGGAAACCGATCGCAAGGACAGCCCGGATCACGCGCCGGTCACGCTCGCGCAGCTTCATGAAAGCTCCGGCGAGACCATCCTGGTCGTGGAGGACGAGAGCGACGTTCGGAGGTTGCTCGTCGAGGTGTTTTCGGACGCGGGTTATACGGTGCTGCAGGCTGCCGATGGTCCGTCGGGGCTCGAGATCCTGAGGTCTCCGGTGCGCATCGATCTGCTGGTATCGGACGTAGGTTTGCCACGCATCAATGGCCGTCAGATGGCCGATGCCGCGAAGCTGTTGCGTCCTCACTTGCGGATTCTTTTCATGACGGGCTATGCGGAAATGGCGGTCGCGCCGGGCGGTTTTCTCGGCGAAGGCATGCAGATGATCACCAAGCCGTTCAGCATCGAGGCGATCGTGAACAGAGTGCAGGGGTTGCTCGGGGCGTGAGAAGCAGTGGCGCCTATGCAGTCCCCGGCGCCACCGATGCACCGGCAATTCCGTGCCGCTTCAATGCATCGGCGACAAACCCCGACGTCTTCATCTCTTCCACGAACGCCGCCAGGAATTTCGCGGCGTCCTCGCCACGGCTTTTCGGCGTGCCCATTGCCTGCTGTATCACCATGAAGCGTTCATCGAGCAAACGCAGGCCGGAAGTCTTCGCGGCATCGGCTTCGAGTTGTTGCTTGACGCCGGCCGCTACCTCGAGTTGCTGATCCATGAACGTCTGCACCACCGCGGGCGACGACGGCGCGCGCACAATCTGCGCAGCCTTCAGTTCGCGCGTGAGGAACAGGTCGTACGCGCTGCCTTTGCCAACCACCACGCGGTTCGCCGCCTCATCGACATCGGCATTCGCGCGAATCGGCGAAGCGTCTCGCACGAGATAAAACCCTTCGATCAACACATAGGGCGCCGTGAACGCGATGCTCGCGCCACGCACCGGATCGATTGCGAAGAAGCCGAAGTCGGCGCGTTCATCGGCGACGGCTTCGACGGATTTGCCGGCGGTATCGAAGACGATCAGCTCGACCTCCAAGCCCAGCCGCTTGCCGAATTCGCGGGCGAGATCCACCGATACCCCGATCGGTTTTCCTGTCGATGGATCCGCGTTGGCGAGGATCGGATTGCCCAGATTGATGGATGCACGCAGGCGGCCGGTCGGGGTGAAGGCGTCAGTTGTCATGGGAAAAGGCTCGAGAATGTTGCCAATAGGGAGACACGCAGTAATCGATTGTCAGCGCTATGCTACCGGTTCCGTTCACCCGTTGAACTGTTTAACCGAGGACCCCGTCATGAAACAGACACCAGGATCAATGATCAGCTTTAAGCGCCCCGATGGGCAGGAGATACAGGGTTATCTGGCAAAGCCGCAAAAGCTCGAAGGCGCGCCCGCGATTGTCGTGATCCAGGAATGGTGGGGCTTGAACGACCAGATTCGCGGTGTCGCCGACCGGTACGCGCAGGCCGGGTATATCGCGCTGGTGCCTGATCTGTTTCGCGGCAAGACCACCGTCGAAGAGGCGGAGGCGAACCATCTGCTGACCGAACTCGATTTTGGCGATGCCGCTGGCCAGGACATTCGTGGCGCGGTGCAATACCTGAAGACGCAGTCCGAGCGCGTCGCTGTTACAGGTTATTGCATGGGCGGCGCGTTGACGCTGCTCGCGCTAAGCAATATTCCGGAGGTATC
>NZ_CAXTGZ010000045.1:0-19300 GCF_964243625.1 uncultured Caballeronia sp. | reverse complement strand
TCCAGATCGACGCGGTCAACAACCGCGACTGGAATCTTTCTTCCGACTGGAAGCGGTTCACTTTCACGGCGGCGCCCAATGCTAAATAAGCTCCGCCGCCGGCCATTGCGCCGCACGAACATGACGAGCATCGTGGTCCGCGCGCTGGTGGTCACGGTCGCGCTCACGGCCATTTTGCTGCTTGTCATGCTGGCGCTTGCCAGCGCGAACACCGAGTTCTTCGACCGCTATTATCAGTGGCTCTACGCCGCGAATCTCGCGGTCGCGGTGGTGCTGATCCTGATCGTGATCGGACTCGTGCTGATCATTGTCACGCGCGTTCGGCAGGGAAAATTCGGCACGCGGCTGCTGGCGAAACTCGCATTTATCTTCGCGCTCGTGGGCGTCGTGCCGGGCGGGATCATCTACGTGGTGTCGTATCAGTTCGTGTCGCGAAGCATCGAATCATGGTTCGATGTGAACGTGGAAACCGCGCTCACGTCCGGCCTGAATCTCGGGCGCGGCATGCTCGATGCATCGCTGTCGGACCTGCAGAACAAAGGCCGCCTGATGAGCGACCAGCTTGCCAGCGCGGACCCCACCAGCCTTACGCTCACGTTGCTGCGGCTGCGCGATCAGTTCAACGTGCAGGACGCGACCATCGTCGAACCCGCGCGCGGCGGCTCGGGTACGGCGCCCGATGTCCGCGTGATCGCGCAGGCATCGAGCAATTTCGCGGCGCTCGTGCCCGACAACTTGCCAAGCCCGTTGCAACTCAACCAGGCGCGCGGCCATCCATACGGCGCCATTGAAGGCGAAGTCGATGGCGATTCGAGCCTGACCGGACCCAAGGGCGCGCTGAGGCTGCGCGTGATCGTGAAGATTCCCGATAGCTCGACCACCGAACTGCAGCCGGCCGAGCGCTTCCTGCAAATCGAACAGCCGGTGAGCACCGCGCTCGCACGCAACGCCGACGCCGTGCAGCGCGCGTATCGCGAATATCAGGAGAAGGCGCTCGGGCGCACCGGTTTGCGCAAGATGTATATCGGCACGCTGACGCTGGCGCTGTTTCTCGCCACGTTCATTGCGATGATGCTCGCGCTCGCGCTCGGCAATCAGCTCGCGCGGCCGTTGTTCTTGCTGGCGCAAGGCACGAAGGAAGTGGCGGAGGGCGACTACACGCCCAAGCGCGAAGTGAAATCGCGCGATGAACTCGGCTTTCTCACGCAGTCGTTCAACGCCATGACGCGGCAATTGTCCGAGGCGCGCGCGGCGGTCGAGAACAACCGGATTGCGCTCGAGCATTCGAAGGCGTATCTCGAAAGCATTCTCGCGAACCTGACGGCAGGCGTATTCGTGTTCGACCGGCAGTTCCGCCTCACCACGGCCAATCGTGGCGCGGAACGCATTTTCCGGCAGCCGTTCAGCGGATCGCTGAATCTGCCGCTGGAGCAGATCGGCGTGCTTGCCGAGTTTGGCGCGATGGTGCGCAAGGCGTTCGCTGATCGCGACGCAGCCGCGAGCGGCAGCGGCCGGCCCATTGGCGACCGTGGCCACTGGCAGCAGCAACTTGCGGTACCCGTGCCGGGCGAAACTGATCCGCTGACCCTGCTGGTGCGCGGCACGCAGTTGCTGACGTTGACCGAAAGCGATACCGACGATGCCGAAACCACCGGCTACGTTGTCGTGTTCGATGACATCTCCGACGTCATCTCGGCGCAGCGTTCGGTGGCATGGGGTGAAGTCGCGCGGCGTCTCGCGCACGAGATCAAGAATCCGCTCACGCCGATCCAGCTTTCGGCGGAACGCTTGCAAATGAAACTCGCCGATAAACTCGCGCCCGCCGACGCCGATGTGCTGAGACGCGGCGCCACGACCATCGTGAATCAGGTTCAGGCCATGAAGCAGATGGTCGACGATTTCCGCGAATACGCGCGCACGCCGCCGGCGGTGCTCGGCAACCTGCAGCTCAACGACCTCGTGGCTGAAGTGCTGACGTTGTATGGCATTGAAGAGGGCAAGAGCCCGATCAATGTCGAGCTGACAAAGCTGCCTGTGATTCGCGGCGACGCCACGCAACTGCGGCAGGTGATCCACAACCTTCTGCAAAACGCGCAGGACGCGGTCGCCGATGTTCCCGTGCCGCGCGTGCAGCTCGAAACGAAGACAGTAGAATATGGCGACCCCGATGCGTCCGGACATGCCCGCGTGGCGGTGCGGCTGACGGTATCGGATAACGGTCCTGGTTTTCCAGCGCGAATTCTCTCGCGCGCATTCGAGCCTTATGTCACTACGAAGGCAAAGGGCACGGGTCTGGGTCTTGCAACGGTGAAGAAGATCGTCGATGAGCATGGCGCTCGCATCGACATCCGCAATCGTTCGAAGACTGCCGACGTGATCGAAGGCGCGCAGATCTCGATTTTGTTCCTGCAACTCGCGGACGATACCGCCGAACCGGGCGCATCGGCGCCCTCGGCGGCGGGTCACGGAACGACAAAAGCATTAGTGCAGACAAGGGCAGCGTAAATGGCAACCATCCTGGTGGTAGACGACGAAATGGGAATCCGGGAATTGCTCTCGGAAATCCTGAGCGACGAAGGTCACGTGGTGGAGACGGCGGAGAATGCGCAGCATGCGCGGGAGTACCGGTTGCGACAGGCGCCGGATCTTGTGCTGCTCGACATCTGGATGCCCGATACCGACGGCGTGACGCTCCTCAAAGAATGGGCGGCGCAGGGCAAGCTCACCATGCCGGTGATCATGATGTCGGGCCACGCGACCATCGATACGGCTGTTGAAGCCACGAAGATCGGCGCGCTCAACTTCCTGGAGAAACCGATCGCCTTGCAGAAGCTGCTGAAGGCGGTCGAGCAGGGACTCTCCCGCGGCAATGCGCCGGCGCCGGTGGCTGCGGCCGCGTCGCGGCCACCGTTGCCGGCCAGCGGCTCGGCGGTACCGGCTTCGGCGGTTTTGCCGGTGGCGTCGTCGCTGAATCTTTCGGGTGGCGACACCAACGGCGTGGGCGCAAGCCCGGCGGCGAATCCTGCGGGCGCGACCGCATCCATCTCTTTCGACATCCCGTTACGCGATGCACGCGATGCCTTCGAACGCGCGTATTTCGAGTATCACCTTGCGCGTGAAAATGGCAGCATGACGCGTGTGGCAGAAAAAACGGGACTGGAGCGCACGCACCTTTACCGCAAGCTCAAACAGCTCGGCGTGGACCTTGGCAAGAACAAGAGCGAAGCCTGAAGGGCATGCTGAGCAAGGCCTTGGCGATCGTTTCATCAAAAAAATCGCTAAAAGGTCTTGAGCGACATAATCCCCTTTGATATACTTTCGTTCTTCGTGGCCCGGTAGCTCAGTTGGTAGAGCAGCGGATTGAAAATCCGCGTGTCGATGGTTCGATTCCGTCCCAGGCCACCACAGTTGCAAGAAAGGCCCGGAAGCCGAAAGGTTTCCGGGCCTTTTCCATTGCGCCGCGACAGTGCGTAAAACGGCGCCATGCTAAAATCCTTGGTTCTTCAAAGACTTGGCTGACATTGCAACAATGAATTTGATTGTTGGCCAGATCGTGCAAAACCAACCAGGAGTTTCATGGTGACTCGGACAGACGCTAAAGACAGCGCACTGGTGCTGTTTTCCGGCGGCCAGGATTCGGCCACGTGCCTCGCCTGGGCGCTCGACCGCTTCACAATCGTCGAGACGCTCGGGTTCGACTATGGGCAGCGGCATCGTGTGGAACTCGAATGCCGGGAGGGCTTCCGGGCATCGCTGAAAAAGCAGTTCCCGAAGTGGGCCGACCGGCTTGGCGAAGACCACATGATCGACCTGTCCGTGCTCGGCGCCATCAGCGACACCGCCATGACACGCGAGATCGAAATCGAAGCGACCGCGAACGGTTTGCCCAACACCTTCGTGCCTGGCCGCAACCTGATGTTCATGACGATCGCGGCAGCCATTGCGTACAGGCGCGGACTGAAAGTGCTGGTCGGCGGCATGTGCGAGACGGATTTCTCCGGCTACCCCGATTGCCGCGACGACACCATGAAGGCGCTGCAAGTCGCACTCAATCTCGGCATGGACAGCCGCTTCCTGCTCGAAACGCCGCTGATGTGGCTCGATAAGGCCGACACCTGGCGCCTGGCCGAAGTGCTCGGTGGCGAGTCGCTCGTGGAGCTGGTACGCGTCGAGACGCATACATGCTATGTAGGCGAGCGTGCCGAGTTGCACGCGTGGGGCTTCGGCTGCGGCCAGTGCCCGGCGTGCAAGCTGCGCAAGCGCGGCTTCGAAGCCTATCAATCGGGTGAGCAAGTCACCACGGAACCAGTCTGATCATGACGTATGCAGTAAAGGAAATCTTCTACACGTTGCAGGGCGAAGGCGCGAATGCCGGGCGCCCGGCCGTGTTTTGCCGCTTCGCCGGATGCAACCTGTGGTCGGGCCGCGAGGAAGATCGCGCGGAGGCGGTGTGCCAGTTTTGCGATACGGATTTCGTCGGCACGGATGGCGAGAACGGCGGCAAATACAAGACGCCGGCTGATCTCGTCGCAATGATCGCGTCGCAATGGCCGGAAGGCGAAGCGCACAAGTTCGTGGTCTGCACGGGTGGCGAGCCCATGTTGCAAATCGACCAGCCTTTCGTGGACGCACTGCATGCTGCGGGCTTTGAGATGGCTATCGAAACGAATGGATCGATGCCGGTGCTGGATACCATCGACTGGATTTGCGTGAGCCCGAAAGCCGGTGCGCCGCTGGTCGTGACGAAGGGCAACGAGCTCAAAGTCGTCGTGCCGCAGGACAACCAGCCGCTCGCCGATTACGCGAAGCTCGACTTCGAGTATTTCCTCGTGCAGCCCATGGACGGTCCGTCGCGCGACATCAACACGAAGCTCGCTATCGACTGGTGCAAGCGGCATCCGCAATGGCGCCTGTCCATGCAGACGCACAAGTACCTGAACATCCCCTAACGCGAATCACCCAAGCTGAGCCGACGTGCAGACGATTACCCGAAAACTCGAATTCGATGCGGGCCACCGCATCCCCGATCACCGCAGCCAGTGCCGGAATCTGCATGGTCATCGGTATGTGCTGGAAATCACGCTGCAGGGTGAACTCGTCGAAACGGAAGGCGCGCCGGATCGCGGCATGGTGATGGATTTCGCCGATGTCAAAGCGCTCGCCATGGAGCATCTCGTCAACAAGTGGGACCACGCTTTTATCGTGTACGCACGCGATGAAATCGTGCGCGGTTTTCTCGAGCAAATGGCCGATCACAAGACCGTCGTGCTCGACCGCATTCCAACGGTCGAAAATCTCGCCGCCGAGGCGTTCCGGATTCTCTCCGCCGTCTACGATGCGCACTACGGCGTCAACCTGAAGCTCAAGCGCATCCGGCTGTACGAAACACCGAATTGCTGGGCGGACGTCGAAGGCGTCTGACGCCGGCTTTCCGCGCTCCGCGGCTTCGCTTTTGTCACGGTATCATCGTCAAAGATTGTTGAGTGAGCCGCACGTTTTGCTGCGGCGCATCCCGGCGACATGCTAACGGAGCGAGACATGCGAGCGAACCCTTCCGCCACGTTCAAGGCCGATCCAGCGGGGATCACGCCATGAGCACCTACACGAATCTCCTCAAGCAGCGTTTCAGCGAGCACGGCACGTTGTATGGCATGTGGCTGTCGATGGGCAGCGCCGACATTGCCGAAGCGCTCGCGCATGCGGGCTTCGACTGGCTTTGCATCGACATGGAGCATTCTCCGAACGACAGCCAGGACGTCGTCGCGCAACTTCGCGCGATTGCCGCAGCGCATCTTCCGACCGAACCGATTGTCCGTGTCCCGGCGCACGACGGCTGGCTGGTCAAGCGCGTACTCGATGCCGGCGCGCGCACGCTGATGTTCCCGAACGTCGAGACGGCGGAAGAAGCGCAGCATGCCGTGCGTCTCACGCAATATCCGGACGGCGAAGCACGCGATGGTCTGCGCGGCGCTGCCGGTATGGTGCGCGCGGCGGCTTACGGCGTTCGTCGCGATTATGTGACGACGGCGAACGCGCAGATATCGACGATCGTGCAGATCGAGTCGGAACTGGCGCTTGCGAATGTCGAAGCGATTGCCGCGACGCCGGGCGTCGATTGCCTGTTTATCGGGCCGGCGGATCTGGCTGCGAGCCTCGGGCATCTCGGCGATTCGAAACATCCTGACGTGCAGGCGGCGATCACGAAGATCATCGATACCGCGAAGAACGCGGGTATCGCGAGCGGCATTTTCGCGCTCGATTCCGCGAGCGCGCGGCAGTACGCGGAGGCGGGCGTGAAGGTGATTGCGTTGTCATCGGATGTGAGCTGGTTATTGAAGGCGACGCGCCAGGCGTTGCAGGAGGCGAGGGCATGAAACCCGGATTATTGGGCGCAGTTTCCGTCGCGTTATTGCTGACGTACGGCGCAGCAAACGCACAAACGGTGAAGGGCAGCGACATGGCCACGCAAAACGCCGTCGCCGATTACAACGCGGGCAATTTCGGCGCGGCGCGCTCGGAGTTTCTTCGCGCGGCGAAGAAGGGCAGCCGTCTCGCGGAATTCAATTACGCGATGATGCTGGTCAACGGCGAGGGCGGTCCCGCCGATGTCCCCGAAGGCAAGAAATGGCTGCGCAAGGCCGCCGACGCCGACATGACACAGGCGCAGTTCGTGTACGGCAAGATGTTCGACGATGGCCAGTTTGTGGATCGTGATCCGGCTGAGGCGCATCGCTGGTTTTTGCGGGCGGCGAGCCAGGGACACGTGCAGGCGGAACTGGCGCTGGCGAACCAATTTCTCGATGGCCGCGGCACCCCGCGCGATAACGCCCAGGCCTTCGCCTGGTACAAGAAAGCAGCCGAAGGCGGCGACATGACCGCGCAATACGTGGCGGGATCGTTCTATGAACGCGGCGGCGACGGCGTGCAGAAGAACATCAATGTCGCGCGTGCGTATTACGCGGCGGCAGCGGCTCAAGGCGATCCCGCGGCGAAGTTGAAGTACCAGCAACTGAGCGCGGAGCTTTCCCAGGAACGGCCGCAATAAACAAAAAGCCCGCGATGATCATCGATCGAATCGCGGGCCTTCTTGAGTCCAGACGCTTTATCCCTTCATCAGCCGCTTCTGTCGCGACACGCTCATGATCAGTCCGACCGCGACGCCGAGCGTGGTCAGCGCCGTTCCGCCATAACTCATGAACGGCAGCGGCACGCCGACCACCGGCAAGATCCCGCTCACCATCCCGATGTTCACAAATGCATACGTGAAGAACGCCATGGTCAGCGATCCCGCCAATAACCGGCCAAACAACGTCGCGCCGTTCGCCGCAATGAACAACCCGCGCGCAATCAGCGCCATATAAAGAAAGAGCAGCACGAGTCCGCCGGCAAGCCCGAACTCCTCCGAAAACACCGCGAAAATAAAGTCGGTATGTTTCTCCGGGATGAACTCCAGATGCGCCTGCGTGCCCTTGAGCCAGCCTTTGCCGAACGTCCCGCCTGAACCGATCGCGATCACGGCCTGAATGGTGTGAAAGCCCTTGCCGAGCGGATCGGAAGTCGGATCGAGCAGCGTACAGATCCGATGCTTCTGGTAGTCGTGCATCAAAGGCCAGTTCACTTCCGGCTGGCAGATGCGTTCCTGGAACACGCCGATACTCGCCACCACCAGCACCGCTGCAACCAGCACCGGCACGATCAGCTTGAAGCTCAGGCCCGCAAAATAGATGACAAAAAGCCCTGCCGCGAACACGAGCACGGCGGTCCCCAGATCGGGCTGCTTCGCGATGATCGCTACCGGCAGCACCAGGATCAGAAACCCGACGACGTAATCCCACCAGCGGATCTGGCCTTCACGTCGCTGGAAATACCACGCGAGCATGAGCGGCATCGCGATCTTCATGATTTCGGACGGCTGGATCACCACGCCCACGTTCAGCCAGCGTTTCGCGCCTTTTCGCGTGAGGCCGAACGTGGCGACCGCGATCAGCAACGCCATGCCGAACGTATAAAGCGGCACGGCAAAACGCATCAGCGTGGGCGGCGGGACATTGGCTAGGATCCACATCAGGCCGAACGTCAGCATGATGTTGCGCAACTGGTCCTCGACGCGTCCGGGAACATCGAGACTCGCGCTATACAGCGTCACTATTCCAACACACAGCAGCAGGAACACAATCAGCGCGAGGGGTTTGTCGAAACCCGCAAACATGCGCTTCGTGCGGTCCATCCAGGCGCGCTTGTCGAACTGCATCGCTTGCATGGCGGTTCTCCTTCTTTACTCGTCGATGCCGCCGGACGGCGTCAACGTTTGAATGGGGTTCTTGCCGTTGTTACGGGGAATCGCAGCCGTGGGCGCGGGTTCCTTCGGCGGCGCGGGTGTCCTGGGCGGCACGGGCGCAGGCGCTTTGCGGGCTTCCTTTGCGTTCAATGCCGGCGCCTTCTCTTTTCCGTTGCCTTCCTTGCCAGCGGCTCGCGGCATTTCCGCTGCAACGGGGACAATGGGCGCGCGAGGCGTGGCCAGCGCGCGCAACATCATTTGCGCCGGCGATGCGGGCACGGCCGGCGCTGCGGCCGAGGCTGCGCTGCCTGCATCGGCAGATGAAGCAGGAGAAGCGGTTGAAGCCGAAGAGGCTGGCTGAGCCGCCGAGGCCTCCGCCGCACCCGATGCTCCTGCCACCGGCGCGGAGGCCGCCGCGGGATTGAACGCAGGCGATGCAGCCACCACCGATGCCGGCAATGCCGCATCGACCGCCGATTGCGAGCCGCCGATCACGGGCGCTGTCGCGCCTTCCGTGGCCGACGCCGCCGCCGCCACCGCCGCCGCTTCCGCACCCGGCTTCAACCGGTCGACGAGGTAATAGTCGAGCACTTTGCGTGCAATCGGACCAGCGGCTTCCGCACCCCAGCCGCCGTTTTCGACGATCAGCGCAATCGCAATGGTCGGATGCTCTGCCGGCGCAAACGCGATATACAACGCGTGGTCTCGCAAGTGCTCGGCCGTCGCGTGGCCGGAGTAGTTCGCGCCTTGCAACGAATAAACCTGCGCCGTGCCGGTCTTGCCAGCCGACACATATTGAGCGCCGCGGAAGATCTTGACCGCGGTGCCGTTCGTGACCACGCCTTCCATTGCGCGCTTGATGAAGTCGACGTCCGCCTGCCTCACCGCAATTTTGTCGCTCGGCGCCCGCACCGTCAGACGCACGGCCTTCGTGATCGGATTCTCGACTTCCTTCACCAGATGCGGCTTCATGACCACGCCGTCATTCGCAAGCGTCGCCGTGGCGTGCGCGAGCTGCAGGATGGTGAACGAGTTGTAGCCCTGTCCAATACCCAGGCTGATCGTTTCGCCTTCATACCAGCGCTGCTGTTCGGGCTTGCGATACGCCTTCTTCTTCCAATCCGTCGATGGAAGAATGCCGCGCGCCTCGCCGTAGATATCGATGCCCGTGATCTGCCCGAAGCCCCACGGCTTCATGAAACCGGCCATCGCGTTCACGCCCAGATCGTGCGCGAGCATATAGAAATACGTGTCGTTGGAGACCACGATCGCGCGGTTCATGTCGACCCAGCCCTGACCCGCGCGCACGTCGTTGCGGAAGGTGTGGCCGCCGAACGTGTACGAGCCCGGGTCCTGGAAACCCCAGCCCGGCGTGCGCTTGTGCAGCGTCAGCGCGGCGAGCGCCATGAACGGCTTGTAGGTCGAACCCGGCGGATACGTGCCGTGCAGCGGACGGTTCAACAACGGATGATCGGGCGAATTGTTGAGCGAATCCCAGGTCTGCTGATCGATGCCGTCCACAAACGAATTCGGATCGAAACTCGGCGCCGACACAAACGCGAGCACATCGCCAGTCGATGGCTCGATGGCGACCAGCGCGCCGCGTTTGCCCGCGAACGCCTGCTCGGCGACCTGCTGCAAGCCGATATCCAGCGACAACACCAGGTTGTTCCCCGGCGTGGCTTGCGTGCGCGACATGGTGCGCACCGGCCGTCCGCCCGCCGTCACTTCCACTTCCTCGAAACCCGTCAGCCCGTGCAACTCGGTCTCGTAGCTTTGCTCGACACCGATCTTGCCCATGTAATCGGAGCCCTTGTAGTTGTTCGCGTCCAGACGCGGATCGTAGTGATCGGTGTCGGCGTCGTTCTGGTCGCTTGCGGCGTCGATACGCTCCTGATCGCGCTGCGAAATCCGCCCGATATACCCAATCACGTGCGCCGCCGTCGGTCCCAGCGGATATTGGCGGAACAGCCGCGCACGCACTTCCACGCCCGGGAAGCGGAAACGCTGCGCGGTGAACTGGGCGACTTCTTCGTCGGTGAGACGGGTCCGGATGGGCAGGCTCTCGAAGTTCTTCGAGTCTTCCAGCAGCTTCTTGAAGCGCCGGCGGTCGCGTGCGTCGACGGGAATCACGGTCGCGATGCGGTCGATTTCATCGTCTAGCGTGGTGTTGATCTTCGATGGCGTGATTTCCAGCGTGTAAGCCGAATAGTTCTTTGCCAGCACGACGCCGTTGCGGTCGGTAATGATTCCGCGAT
Source organism: uncultured Caballeronia sp. (assembly GCF_964243625.1). Lineage (NCBI taxonomy): Bacteria > Pseudomonadati > Pseudomonadota > Betaproteobacteria > Burkholderiales > Burkholderiaceae > Caballeronia > uncultured Caballeronia sp. The sequence goes on along the minus strand of NZ_CAXTGZ010000045.1, from coordinate 8,764 downwards.
TCGGCACGATAGGCGCAACCGAGATACGGTTTTCATCGGCCTGCAGTGAGTACTTGCTGAAATGCCAGACTTGCAGATACAGGAACCGCACGCCGATCAGCCCGAAGCAGACGAACACGAACAAGCCGGCGGCTGCCACGCGCAGGCGAAACTTCGATAACTGTTGTTCGGCGTTCTGAAATTCGGTCATGCAATCTTCGCGGGGACCGCGTATGTGGCGACTGTGGCGTGCGGCTTAACCGGCACGCCGCCAGGCGCTTGAATCAACTGGCAACTCAAATGGGACGCGTGTCGTCGGGATCGGTGGCGCGGCGCTGCGGAATCAGCAGCAGGAAACTCGCGAGCGGCCACAAAATGGCTTCCACGAATCCATCGACCAGATAGCTCCAGCCGGGAAACGCCGCGCCGGTCAGCAGGCGAATCACGAACGGAACGATCTGCGCGCCGATCAGGAGCGGTGCGACCACGAACGTCTGCACGGGCAACGACATCCACAATACGCGCCTGTGAATGGTGATGGCGCCGTACGACAACAACGTATACGCAAGCGCGTGCTCGCCGAGCAGACTCGCATTGTGAACGTCCATCAACATGCCAAGCAAAAACGCGATGCCCATTCCGACACGCCGCGGCTGGTGAACGTTCCAGAAAAGCAGGACAACGGCCACAAAATCAGGCACGCCGGCCATCCGGCCCCACGGCATCAGGTTCAGCAGGAACGCGGCGGCCAGGCTGAACGTGATGAAGTAAGGATTGACCGGCTGCAGGATGTATTGCGGGCGGCTCATGGCGTGGCTCCGGGCGCGGGCCTGGCGGCGGGTTCTCGCCGGGCGTGCCCGGATCTGTTCGATGCCGCGTGCTCAGGCTTTTTCGCGGTGACGGCAGACGCCGGCTTCGCTGCTTCAGCGGCGGATGCCGGCGCGGCGGGCGTTGCCGCCGCTGCAGCCGGAGTCGCTGCGGGGGCGCTCGCGCTTTTCGCGGGCGCCGCCTTCTTCCTGCCCTTGTTTTCCTTTGCTTCCTTTGCGGCGGCCGCGGCTTCGATCTCTTCAGGATTCGGCGGCTGGTTGATCTCGTAATGCAGCACGAGCAACTGGCGCGCGCCGCGCACCGGCGCAATGGGCAGGCAGACGACGCGGGCGAACGCGGTATCGGCTTGTTTATCGACGCGCACGACTTTCGCCACCGGCAAGCCCGGCGGATAGATTCCGTCCAGGCCGCTGGTCACGAGTTCGTCGCCAGTCTGGACGTCGGCGCTGATGGGTACGAAACGCAGGTCCAGCGTGTCGCCCTTCGGCGTGCCATAGATCACGCTGCGCAAACCGGTACGCACGATCTGCACAGGAACGGCCTGGTCCTTGTCGGAGAGCAGCGTCACTTCGGATTGCAGCGGGAACACGCGGGTAATCTGGCCGATCACGCCATCTTCGTTGACTACCGGCGCGCCGTCCTGGATGCCCTGCTGCGAGCCTTTGCCAATCACGACTTTCTGTGTGAACGGATCGCGTGTGTCGTATTGCACTTCTACGGGTGTGGTTTGCGTGACGGCGCGCGCCTGAAGCTGAAGGAGCGAGCGCAAATGAGCGTTCTCGGCGTTGAGCTGGGATGCGTCGCCCGCTTTTACAGACAACTCCAGGTTCTTTTCTTTCAACTTCGAGTTTTCGGTGCGCAGGGTTGCGCTGGTCACGGCCAGGTCGGCGGCGCCCATGAAGATATCGCGCGGTACTAGCGCTGCGCGCTGCAACGGGTATAACCCCGCGCCCAGCACGCCACGCACGATCTCGAGCGTGTTGAAACGCGCGTCGGAGATCAAAAGGGCGATTGCAAGCACCACGAAGAAGATCAATCTCGCGAGAGCGGATGGACCTTGCTTAAAGAGTGGCGGCGGACTGTATTCCATGGTCGGCGCCGAGGGCGTGAGCAGTTAAATCGATGCTGCGGGTCCGCGTGAAGTAGCGGCCCTGCCCAGCGCAGAGCGTTGCGGCCCGGAGCCACATTGGGCCGGGCCACGTGAACGCTTGCGCAAGTCGCAACCCTCGCGCACGTCGCAGTTGTTTCATTGAGCGAGTGCGTGTTGTTGACGCCTTCGTAAAAGGCGTCAAGACTTACTCGTAGGAGAAGATGCTGCCGAGCTTGTCCATGCGTTCGAGCGCCATGCCCGAACCGCGTACGACACACGTCAGCGGATCTTCAGCAACGAGCACCGGCAGGCCGGTCTCTTCTGCAAGCAGCCGGTCCAGATCGCGCAGCAACGCGCCACCGCCGGTGAGCATCATGCCGCGTTCGGCAATGTCAGCGCCCAGTTCTGGCGGCGTCTGTTCCAGAGCAATCTTCACCGACGAAACGATCTGGTTCAGCGGATCGGTCAGCGCTTCGAGAATTTCATTGCTCGAAATGGTGAAGCTGCGCGGAATGCCTTCGGAAAGATTACGGCCCTTGACTTCCATCTCCTTGACTTCGGAGCCCGGGAAAGCCGAACCGATTTCCTTCTTGATGGCTTCAGCCGTTTGCTCGCCAATCAGCATGCCGTAGTTACGGCGAATGTAATTGACGATGGCTTCGTCGAACTTGTCGCCGCCCACGCGCACCGAACCCTTGTACACGATACCGCCAAGCGAGATCACGCCCACCTCGGTCGTGCCGCCGCCGATATCAACAACCATGGAGCCGGTTGCTTCCGAAACCGGCAGGCCGGCGCCAATAGCGGCAGCCATGGGTTCTTCGATCAGGTAGACCTGCGACGCGCCTGCGCCATGAGCCGCTTCCTTGATCGCGCGGCGCTCGACCTGGGTCGAACCGCACGGTACGCAAATGATGATGCGCGGCGAAGGCGAGAACATGCGCGACTCGTGAGCCGTCTTGATGAACTGCTTGATCATCTGCTCGGTGACCGTGAAGTCGGCGATAACGCCGTCTTTCATGGGCCGGATAGCTTCAATATTGCCCGGCACCTTGCCGAGCATCTGCTTGGCCTCGCGGCCGACAGCCTGAATGGTCTTCTTGCCATTCGGACCGCCTTCCTGGCGGATGGAAACCACCGATGGCTCGTCAAGAACGATACCCTTGCCGCGCATGTAAATCAGCGTGTTGGCGGTGCCGAGATCAATCGCCAGATCGTTTGAAAAGTAGCTGCGCAAAAAACCGAACATTCAAAATCCTGTCTCGCTGGGAGCCGTGCCTCGCTTCGAGCGCCAAAGGACGGCAGCGGAAAAAATTGACAGCCTGCAGCCGGACCCAATTGGTCGCGAACATTGCAAAGCTGCGAAGAAAATCTACCGGAGGATGCAAGCAAACCAGGCGCACACTTTTCTGAAAAATCTGTAACTAAGAAAAGGCCGCTGGCAAGTCGATCCGGATTTGGGTCGAACGCGTAATGATACCTTATAATTTTGGGGTATTCGAAGGAAAAGGACGGTACATTTTGCCATCGTCAGGCCTGCTTTCTAAGGCTCCTTATCTCGAATTGAAGTCGCGCTGTTTGTTGCGCGAAAGTCGCATAAATAGACCGGTGAAACGAATGTCTCTGACCCTGACCGATGTAAAACGCATTGCGCACCTCGCGCGGCTGGAATTGCCCGAACACGAGGCCGAACCCACCCTCGCGCGCCTGAACGATTTCTTCGGTCTCGTGGAGCAGATGCAAGCTGTAGACACCACGGGAATCGAACCGCTTGCTCACCCGATCGAACAAATCCAGCAAGTCGAACTGCGTTTGCGAAACGATGCTGTTACAGAGCATGTAAACCGCGAAGAGTTCCAGCGGCCTGCGCCTGCCGTGCGCGACGGCTTGTATCTCGTGCCGAAAGTGATCGAATAGTGATGCAATAGTGATTGAACAAGCGGCCCGCCGGCACGGCAATGGCACCGCAGCACCGCACGAAAACTAAAAGACGCGGCACATGGCGTCTATCAGGAAAAACGCAATGCATCAGAAAAGCTTGACCGAACTGCGCGCGGCACTTGACGCAAAAACCCTTTCCGCCGTCGAACTCGCGCAGGTGTTCCTGCAGCGCATCGACGCAGCGAAGGATCTCAACGCCTTTATCAGCGTCGATCACGCACTCACCCTCGAGCAGGCGAAAGCAGCGGACGCGCTCATAGCCCAAGGCAAAGCGGGTCCGCTGACGGGTTTGCCCATCGCGCACAAGGACGTGTTCGTCACGCGCGGATGGAGCTCGACGGCGGGCTCGAAGATGCTCGAGAACTACAAGAGCCCCTTCGATGCCACCGTCGTCGACCGCTTGAAGAACGCGGGCATGGTGACGCTCGGCAAAACGAATATGGACGAATTTGCGATGGGTTCGTCGAACGAGAATTCGTACTTCGGCCCGGTCAAGAATCCGTGGGACCTGAAAGCGGTTCCGGGCGGATCGTCGGGTGGCTCGGCTGCAGCGGTCGCCGCGCGGCTCGCGCCCGCCGCTACCGGCACGGACACGGGCGGCTCGATTCGCCAGCCTGCATCGTTCACGGGCGTTACGGGAATCAAACCCACGTACGGGCGCGTTTCGCGTTACGGCATGATCGCGTTCGCTTCGTCGCTGGATCAGGGCGGGCCCATGGCTCGAAGCGCCGCGGATTGCGGCGTGTTGCTCAACGCGATTGCATCGTTTGATCCACGCGATTCGACCAGCCTCGAGCGCGAGGACGAAGACTACACGCGTTACCTCGGCCAGCCCTGGTCCGGTCATGATGCGGCCAGGCCGCTGGCGGGATTGCGCATCGGTTTGCCGAAGGAATTTTTTGGCGAAGGCTTGAGCGCCGAAGTTCGCAGCGCGGTGGACGCGGCGTTGAAGCAATATGAAGCGCTCGGCGCGACGCTCGTCGAGGTATCGCTGCCGAAGACCGAGTTGTCGATTCCCGTGTACTACATCATCGCGCCGGCGGAGGCATCGTCGAATCTGTCGCGGTTCGACGGCGTGCGTTACGGCCATCGCGCGGCCGAATACACCGATCTTCTCGATATGTACAAGAAGTCGCGCGCCGAGGGTTTCGGACCGGAAGTGAAGCGCCGGATCCTGGTCGGCGCGTACGTGTTGTCGCACGGCTATTACGACGCGTATTACGTCCAGGCGCAGAAGATCCGCCGCATCATCGCGCAGGATTTCCAGGAAGCATTCAACCACTGCGATGTGATCATGGGACCGGTCGCGCCCTCCGTTGCATGGAATCTCGGCGAGAAAGCCGATGATCCCGTCCAGATGTATCTCGCCGATATCTACACGTTGTCGATCAGTCTCGCCGGCTTGCCTGGCATGAGCGTGCCTTGCGGCTTCGGCGCTGCGGGCAGTGCGCATGCCACGCGGCCGGTCGGCTTCGGCGCTGCGGGCAGTGCGCATGCCACGCGGCCGGTCGGCTTGCAGATCATCGGCAACTATTTCAACGAAGCCCGGTTGCTGCAGGTCGCCGACGCGTTTCAGCGCGCGACCGACTGGCATGTGCAATCACCCGCAGGAGTCTGAGTTATGCAGTGGGAAGTCGTTATCGGTCTTGAGACGCACGCGCAGTTGTCGACGGTCTCGAAGATTTTCTCGGGCGCGGCCACGCAATTCGGCGCGGAGCCGAACACGCAAGCCTGTCCTGTCGACCTGGCGTTGCCCGGTTCGTTGCCCGTGATGAATCGCGGCGCTGTTGAACGTGCAATTCGCCTGGGTCTTGCGATTGGCGCGACCATCGCGCCGCGCAGCATTTTCGCCCGCAAAAACTATTTCTATCCCGATTTGCCGAAGGGCTATCAGATCAGCCAGTTCGAGATTCCGGTCGTGCAAGGCGGCAGCGTCACGATCCACGTTCCGGCGAACGAAAAAACCGGCAAGGCCGCGTACGATAAAACCGTCAACCTGACGCGCGCGCATCTGGAGGAAGACGCCGGCAAGTCGCTGCACGAAGACTTTGCGGGCATGACGGGTATCGACTTGAATCGTGCCGGCACGCCGCTGCTCGAGATCGTGACGGAGCCGGAAATGCGCAGCGCGGCGGAAGCCGTGGCGTACGCGAAAAGCCTGCACACGCTCGTGCAATGGCTCGGCATTTGCGACGGCAACATGCAGGAAGGCTCGTTCCGTTGCGACGCGAACGTCTCGGTGCGGCCGGTCGGCCAGGTTGAGTTTGGCACGCGCGCCGAGATCAAGAACCTGAACTCGTTCCGGTTTCTCGAAGAAGCGATCCAGTACGAAGTGCGCCGCCAGATCGAGTTGATTGAAGACGGCGGTACGGTCGTGCAGGAAACGCGTTTATACGATCCGGATAAACGTGAGACGCGTTCAATGCGCAGCAAGGAAGACGCGCACGATTACCGGTATTTCCCTGATCCGGATCTGATGCCGCTCGCTATCGACGAAGCGTGGATCGCGCGTGTTCGCAGCGAACTTCCGGAGTTACCGGAAGCGATGCAAACGCGTTTTGTCGAGCAATATGGTTTGACGCAGTACGACGCGGTCGGGCTGACGTCGTCGCAGGGCATGTCGGCTTATTTCGAGAACGTGGTCTCGAAAGTCGGGCCCGCGAACGCCAAGCTCGCGGCCAACTGGCTGATGGGTGAAGTGTCGTCGCAACTGAATCGTGAGTCGCTGGACATTGCGAGCTTGCCTGTTTCGCCCGCGCAGCTCGCGCTCGTGATTCAGCGCATCGCGGACGGCACCATCTCGAACAAGATCGCCAAGGATATCTTCCAGGCGATCTGGGAAGAGAAGGCCACTGACGACGCGGCGGCTGACCGGATCATCGAAGCGAAGGGGCTGAAGCAGATCTCGGATACGGGCGCGCTGGAAGCGATCATCGACGAGGTGATGGCCGCGAACCAGAAGTCGGTGGATGAATACCGCTCCGGCAAGGAAAAGGCGTTCAACGCGCTGATCGGTCAGGCAATGAAAGCGACCAAGGGCAAGGCGAATCCGCAGCAGGTCAACGAGCTTTTGAAGAAGAAATTATCCTCTTGATGTGCAGGCCGGTGTCTGACGGCTGAGGTACTCGCGGGTTGCTGCTGGTCTGGTCTGGCAGCAACCCTTTATTTTATGAATGTCGACGAGCGGGAGCACGCGCGTGGCCAAGAAACCTGATCTGGACGATTACCGCGTGCCGTATTTCGACGGCAAGAAGATCAAAACGTTTGATCTCGCTTCCATCGACACAGCGTCGAAGCCGTTCTCCTCCGGCTCGAAAGACGACGACCGTGCGCGTTTGAGCGAGTTGAACGCAGCACTCGACGGATTGCAGGACAAACTCCACACACAGCGCAAGCAACGCGTCCTGCTGATCCTGCAAGGCATGGATACAAGCGGCAAGGACGGCACCATTCGCGGCATTTTCCAGGACGTCGATCCGCTCGGTTTGCGGATCGTGCCGTTCAAGGCGCCTTCCGAAGTCGAGGCCGCGCACGACTTTCTCTGGCGGGTTCATTCCCAGGCGCCGGCCGCGGGCGAGCTGACCGTTTTCAATCGCAGCCAGTACGAAGACGTGCTCGTGCCGCGCGTGCTCGAGCAAATCGATAAAGACGAATGCGAGCGCCGTTACGCGCATATCCGCAACTTCGAAGCGCTCCTCGCCGACAGCGGCACGACGATCGTGAAATGCTTCCTGCATATATCGAAGGACGAGCAGAAGGAGCGTTTGCAGGCGCGTATCGATAATCCGGAAAAGCACTGGAAATTCGATCCGTCCGATCTGGAAGCCCGCAAGCAGTGGGACGACTATCAGCAAGCCTACGCGGACGCCTTGGGCGCGACATCGACCGAGTTTGCGCCGTGGTATGTCATTCCCGCTGATTCGAAACCGCACCGTAACGTCATGGTCGCCGAATTGATCACGCGCACCATGCAGAGTTTGAAACTCGAATATCCGCCGGCGGAGGAATCGCTGAAAGGGATCAAGGTCGAGTAATCAACAACTTATAAGGAAGTTTCATGTTTCGTGTCATCACCGCCAATTTGAACGGTATTCGATCGGCCGCGAGGAAAGGGTTCTTCGACTGGTTCGGTCAACAGGACGCAGACGTTGTATGCGTGCAGGAAATCAAATGCTCGCAAGACGACCTGACGCCGGAGTTCCTGGCGCCGCACGGTTTCCAGGGTTATTTCCAGCATGCCGTGAAGAAGGGTTATTCGGGTGCCGGGCTTTATACAAAGCACAAACCGGATGAAGTGATCATCGGTTTCGGCAGCGAGGAATTCGATCCTGAAGGGCGTTATGTCGAGGCGCGCTTTGGAAATCTATCGGTTATTTCCGTGTACGTGCCGTCCGGTTCCAGCGGCGAGGAACGGCAGCAGGCGAAGTATCGGTTCATGGCTGAATTCATGCCGCACCTGGAGCAACTCGCGGCGACGCGCGAAGTGATTCTATGCGGCGACGTGAACATCGTGCACAAGGAAATCGACATCAAGAACTGGAAGAGCAACCAGAAGAATTCCGGTTGCCTGCCGGAAGAGCGCGCATGGCTCACCCAACTGTTCGATGAAAAATCCTACGTCGATGTATTCAGGACGCTCGACCAGCGTCCTGAGCAATATACGTGGTGGAGCAATCGCGGACAGGCTTATGCCAAGAACGTCGGGTGGCGGATCGATTATCAGATTGCGACGAAAGGCGTGGCGGACACGGCCGCGGCAACGTCCGTTTTCCGCGATATCAAGTTCAGCGACCACGCGCCGCTGATTATCGATTACGACTGGAAGGTTTAAACGCCTTTAAAGCCTGGGCTTTTTAAACCGGCCCATTCCTGCATAATTGGGCAACTGGTCCACGGTTTTCCCGATCGCTTTTGCGTAGAGCGGCA
>NZ_CAXTGZ010000044.1:0-19438 GCF_964243625.1 uncultured Caballeronia sp. | reverse complement strand
CGTTCTTCACCATCGCGACCATTCTCGGCGCGTTGTGGGCCGCCGAAGCGTGGGGCGGTTACTGGAGCTGGGACCCGAAGGAAACGTGGGCTTTGATCGTCTGGCTGAATTACGCCGCGTGGCTGCACATGCGGTTGATGAAGGGCCTGCGCGGATCGGTTGCTGCATGGTGGGCGCTGACCGGTTTGCTGGTCACGACCTTCGCTTTCCTTGGCGTCAACATGTTCCTCTCCGGACTTCACAGCTACGGCAAGCTGTAACTTTTACGTTAAGCCCAGTTTAAAAACCGCCATGCATGATCTGCTGGCGGTTTTTTTATTGCCAGGGCGGAATACGTGAAACCAAATGGGTGTTTGCCACGAATATAGCTAGTAGAGCGGCAGCGCCCACGCCGGGCGCAACGCATTGAGGAGCATCGAGATGTTGATCAAGAACAATAGCCGTCTTTTCGGCGATGAAATCCCCCGCAGCGAAATTACGCCGCGTGCGTTCTTTGAGAATCGCCGCCGTGTGTTGAAAGCCGCAGGCGCGCTTGCCGCGACCGGACTGGTCGGCGTCAACGGTGAAGCGTTCGCAACCATGACATCGCCCGATGCAAAGGGCCAGAAGCTCGTGGCGACCACGAACACGAAGTTTGTCGCGATGGACAAGGTCACGCCACTCAAGGACATCACAAGCTACAACAACTTCTACGAATTCGGCACCGACAAGGGCGATCCCGTTCAAAACGCGCATTCGCTGCGCCCGCGTCCGTGGAAGATTTCGGTGGAAGGTGAGGTCAAGAACGCGAAGGTGTATGACATCGATGAAATCCTGAAGCTCGCGCCGCTCGAAGAGCGTATCTACAGGCTGCGGTGCGTGGAAGGCTGGTCGATGGTCATTCCGTGGATCGGCATTCCGCTCGCCGAGATCGTCAAGCGTGCACAGCCGACGGGCAACGCCAAATTCGTGCAGTTCATCTCGCTTGCCGATCCGTCGCAGATGCCGGGATTGTCCACGCCGATTCTCGACTGGCCGTATTCGGAAGGCTTGCGCATGGATGAAGCCATGAACCCGCTGACCTTGCTGACGGTGGGTTTATACGGGGAGGTGCTGCCGAACCAGAACGGCGCGCCCGTGCGGATCGTCGTGCCCTGGAAGTACGGCTTCAAGAGCGCAAAGTCGCTGGTGAAGATTCGTTTCGTCGAGAAAGAGCCGAAGACGAGCTGGAACGAATATGCGCCCGCCGAGTACGGCTTCTACTCAAACGTGAATCCGAACGTCGACCATCCGCGATGGAGCCAGGCGACCGAGCGGCGCATCGGTGAAGACGGATTTTTCACGCCGAAACGCAAGACGCTGATGTTCAATGGTTATGGCGATCAGGTTGCATCGCTGTATCAGGGCATGAACCTCAAGGCCAACTTCTAAGGAGCAACGGATGGCTTCGGCTTCCGATGTAAAGCCCCGACCCGCCGCGCGGACTACCGCGCCGGCCACAAAGACGAACTGGATCAAGCCGGCGAAAGTCGCCGTCTTCCTGGGCGGCTTGTATCCGCTCGCGCGCATTGTCTTGCTTGGATTTACGGGCGGATTGGGCGCGAATCCAATCGAGTTCATTACGCGATCCACTGGTCTCTGGACGCTTGTTTTTCTGTGCATCACACTGGCTGTGACGCCGGTTCGCCGTCTGACAGGATTCAACGCGCTGCTGCGTTTTCGCCGCATGATCGGGCTGTTCGCGTTCTTCTACGTAGTGCTGCACTTCACAACGTACATCTGGTTCGACAAATGGTTCGATGTCTTCGCTATCTTGAAGGACATCGCCAAGCGGCCGTTCATCATGGTCGGGTTCGCGGCGTTCGTGCTGCTGATTCCGCTCGCGATCACATCGCCGAAAGCGATGGTCAGGAAACTCGGCCGCCGCTGGCAGACGCTGCACAAGCTTATTTACCCGATCGCCGCGCTCGCCATCCTGCATTTCTGGTGGATGAAAGCGGGCAAGCACGATCTGATCTTGCCGAAGATCTATGGGGCGATCGTGGTCGTATTGCTGGCTTGGCGCGTGATTGTCTGGCTGCGCGGAAGAATGACCAAAGCTCGTATGGCTTGAGGCTCCAAAATGCAAAAAGGGCGACGCCATGCCGAGCGTCGCCCTTTTCTATTGCGCGGAAAACTCAATCCGGAAAGATCGATTCCCCGGCGAACAGATCCTTCACTTCTTCACGTTCACGCACGAGACGCGCGCGTTCGTGATCGACCATCACTTCGGCGGCGCGCGGGCGCGTGTTGTAGTTCGAGCTCATGACGAACCCGTACGCGCCGGCCGAGAAGATCGCAAGCAGATCGCCTTGTTCGATGGCAAGCGAGCGGTCCTTCCCCAACCAGTCGCCGCTTTCACACACGGGACCGACCACGTCGTAGAGTTCGGCCTTCGCCGCGCTCGTTCCCACCGCTTCAATGCGGTGAAACGCCTGATACATAGCGGGACGCGCGAGGTCGTTCATGGCGGCATCGACGATAGCGAAGTTTTTCTCCGCACCCGGCTTCAGATATTCCACGCGCGTGAGCAACAGCCCCGCGTTGCCAACCAGCGAACGTCCCGGCTCGAAATACACTTCACGCTCGCCATGTCCGCGCTTCTCGATATGCGCGAGCACCGCTTTCACGAATTCACCGATGGCAGGCGGCGTCTCGTCGTCGTAGGTGATGCCGAGTCCACCGCCGACATCGATGTGATGGATCTTCGTCCCGTCTGCTTCGATCTGCTCGACGAGATCAAGCAGCTTGTCGACGGCGTCGAGGTACGGACTCACTTCCGTGATCTGCGAACCGATATGGCAATCGATGCCAATGACATTCAGGTTCGACATGGCTGCGGCTTGCGCGTAGGTCGCGCGTGCATCGCTGAACGCTACGCCGAACTTGTTCGACTTGAGACCCGTGGAAATATACGGATGCGTCTTTGCGTCGACATCGGGATTTACGCGCAACGAAACCGGCGCCTTCTTGCCGGCCGACCCGGCGACTTCGTTGAGTGCGTGCAGCTCAGGAATCGACTCGACGTTGAAGCATTTGACGCCGGCATCGAGCGCTTCACGCATTTCCCACACCGACTTGCCCACGCCCGAAAACACGGTGTTTTCCGCCTTGCCGCCCGCTGCAAGCACGCGCGCCAGTTCTCCCGACGAGACGATGTCGAAGCCCGCGCCCAAACGCGCGAACACGTTCAGCACGGCCAGATTGCTGTTCGCTTTCACCGCGACGTGGATGGTGGCGCGGCGGCCTTTGCACGCATCGGCGTAAGCTTGATAGGCGTCGGTCAGCGCGCTGCGCGAGTACACGTACAGCGGCGTGCCGAACTGTTCGGCTAACGATGCCGCCGAAACGCCTTCGACTTGAAGCACGCCATCGGCGCGCGAGAATACGGATTGGGTCATGACTTTTCTGGTCCGGCTGACGCGCATGCGTCATTTGAATCGCGCTATGAATTGCACAAACAGTCGCACAAACACGTCGCAAACGTGGCGAGGCAAAAATTTAGTCGCCGGCTGACGCGGCCTTGGGTACTGACGCGGATGGTTTCAAATTGTCGTCGGGCGAGAGCGAAAGGGCTTCGCCGGAGGTGTCCGGGACGTCACCGGAGTCGAATGCCGACGATGCCGCGGCCGGTGCGACGGCATGGGTTGCGGGTAACGGCGGCATGCTGGCGGGACGCGGCGGAATGGGCGGAACGGCGGGCATATACAGCGGTCCGCGCTGACCACACGCGGTGAGCAGCGTCCCGGCGGAAATGGCCAAAGCCGCTACAATCGCGCTCATCCTGAAGACGACTTGCATCACTGTCCCTGAATAATTAATCGACGGAGTTTAGCATGACCGACAACGAATACCTGACGCTCGCCGAGGCTGCGCTGGCGGCCATCGAGCGCGATGTGGACAGCCTGGATGCCGACGTGGAATTCGAGCGCAGCGGCAATGTGCTCACGCTGGAATTTGAAAATCGCACGAAGCTGATCGTCAATTTGCAACCGCCGATGCACGAGTTGTGGCTTGCGGCGAAATCGGGCGGATTCCACTACAAATATGTGGACGGCGCGTGGCGCAATACGCGCGATGGCAGCGAGTTTTTCGAGGCGCTCAGTCAGTGCGCAAGCGAACAGGCCGGCGAGCCGGTCCGCTTTTCAGCCTGAAATCCATTTCAAATCAAAACTCAGACCGGCGCGTTTTCAATTGCCGCCCTTGAACAGATTCATGATGTCCTGCTTTTCCTGGTCGCCGACCTGAGGTGCAGGCGCTGCCGGCGATGCGCCGCTCGCGCCTTCCGGCGGCGCCTGGCTCACGCCGATGGTCGCAACGAATCCATGTCCCGGCGTGAGGTCATCGAAGTACAGCTCGCCACCAAGCGACACTACATCGGGCGGCATGCTCGACTTGTACTCCGGCACGCCACGCAATGCCCGGCTCATATATTCCATCCACACTGGTAACGCGAGTCCGCCGCCCGTTTCCTTGTCGCCGAGACTGCGCGGCGAGTCGTAGCCAATCCACGAAATCGCCACCAGCGAATGCTGGTATCCGGCGAACCATGCGTCGTGCGAGTCGTTGGTCGTTCCCGTCTTGCCCGCGAGATCAGAGCGCTTCAACTGGTTGGTGCGCGCGCCGGTACCGCGTTGCGCCACGCTTTGCAGCAGGCTGTTCATCACGTATGCGTTACGCGGCGTGATGGCGAGCGGTGCACTTTCGCCGGCAACCAGCGGTTGCGGATGCGAGACCACCGCGCCACGAGGGTCGGTGATATCGGCGATCAGATACGGATTCACACGATACCCGCCGTTTGCAAACACCGAATAACCCGTCGCCATTTGCAGCGGGGTGACCTGACCGGCGCCGAGCGCCATGGGCAGATAGGCGGGCTGGCGCGCGGCATCGAACCCAAACTTCGTCACGTAGCCCTGCGCGTACTTCGTGCCGATGTTGTTCAGGATGCGGATGGACACCAGGTTCTTCGACTTCATCAGCGCGGTACGCATGGGCATGGGTCCGTCGAACCCGCCGCCGTAGTTCTTCGGTTCCCACGCCTGGCCGCCTGTTTCTCCGGCGCTGAAATAAAGCGGCGCGTCGTTGATGATGGTCGCGGGCGACAAGCCTTTCTCAAGCGATGCCGAATAGATGAACGGCTTGAAGCTCGAACCCGGCTGGCGCCACGCCTGTGTGACGTGGTTGAACTTGTTCTTGTTGAAATCGAAGCCGCCGACAAGCGCGCGGATTGCGCCGTCCTGCGGCACGACGGAAACGAACGCGCCTTCAACCTGCGGAAGCTGCGTGATGACCCAGTTGTCGTCTTCGTTTTTCATCAGGCGCACGATGGCGCCAGGGCGCAGGCGCTGACTCGGCTGCGCGCGCGTGCTGAGCGCGCTCGCGACGAAGCGCAAATCGTTGCCTTCAACCGTGGCCACGTTGCCATCGATAAAACTCGCCTTTACCTGCTTCACGTTCGCCGAGGTCACGACGGCTGCAACAATCTCGCCGTTGTCCGGATGGTCGACGAGCGCGTCGTCAATCGCCTGTTCGCGATCGTCGGCATCAGCCGGCAAATCGATGAAACCTTCCGGCCCCCGATACCCATGCCGGTGTTCATAATCCATCAGCCCCTTTCGCAGCGCACGGTAGGCCGCGTCCTGATCGGCGGAATCGATGGTCGTCACCACGTTCAGCCCACGCGTATAAGCCTCCTCCCGATACTGCGCATACATCATCTGGCGGACCATTTCAGCCACGTACTCGGCGTGCACGCTGAACTCACGTCCCGCGCCTTTCACCACCAGCGGCTGCTTCGCGGCTTCCTCGTACTGTTCCCGCGTGATGTAACGCAACTCGTACATGCGCTCGAGAATGTACTGCTGGCGAACCTTCGCGCGCTTCGGGTTGACGACCGGGTTGTACGCCGACGGCGCTTTGGGCAGGCCGGCGAGCATTGCTGCCTCAGCGAGCGTGATGTCCTTGATGTCCTTGCCGAAATAAACCCGGGCGGCGCTCGCGAAACCGTACGCACGCTGTCCCAGGTAAATCTGGTTCATGTAGACCTCGAGAATCTGGTCCTTGGTGAGCGCCCGCTCGATCTTGTACGCGAGGAGCATTTCGTAAATCTTGCGCGTATAGGTTTTTTCGCTCGACAGGAAGAAATTGCGCGCGACCTGCATGGTGATCGTGCTCGCGCCTTGCGATGCATGGCCGTTCGTCAATGCAACCGCGCCGGCACGCAGGATGCCGGTCACGTCGACGCCGCCGTGATCGTAGAAACGGGCGTCCTCGATGGCGAGCACCGCTTTCTTGAGATAGTCCGGCACGTCCTGGATGCGCACGACGCTGCGCCGTTCCTCGCCGAATTCTCCAATCAGCACGTGATCCGCCGTGTACACGCGCAGCGGCACTTTCGGACGGTAGTCAGTGAGCGCGTCGAGCGACGGCAGGTTCGGCTGCGCCACGACGAGCGCGTAACCCAAGACGAGTACGGCGCTGGCGATCAATCCAAAAATGCAAATCATCAGCCCGAGCAGAAGCCTGATCCAGAGCGGACGGCGCTTGCCAGGTTCGGACTGACGGGACGGCGGGGACGACGGAGACTGAGATTGCATGGCACCACCAAAAAACGGTCCCGCGATTATAGCCGCCCGACTTTGCGGCTTTCGGCCGGCTTACTCGGGTGTTGCGCGGAGGTCTCGGAAGCGATGATTTTTGTCGGAATAAGCGTTGACTGAATGACCAAGTCTAACGTTTGCGGCACGCGCATTGGCGCCAGAATGCCGCCGTTTTAAACCGGCCGGGACCTTGACGTTAGCCACTTGGCTGAGTGGTGACAATCACGCCTGCTGCCCACAATTCTTCCATTGCCAGCGCCCGAACGGTTCGGTGCGCGGCCGGACAGGAGAGGTAGAGCATGGGTGCGCAGACGGCGTTGCGTGGATCAGTGGTGACGGTGACCCGGCGGTTCGCTGCGGGTATCGATATAACCGAGCGGGCTGTGCGACTGGCCGTGGTCAGCAAGCGGCTGCAGGCCAACCGGCCGGTTTGCGTCGAGCGGCTGGAAGAGGTCTTGTTGCCGAGGGGCGCGGTGGTCAGCGGCGATTTCGTCGATGGTGCTGCGATCCCCGCGGCGTTGCGCGAAGCGTTTTCGCGGCTGCCGGCGCGGGGCGCGCTGCGCTCGCTGCGTTGTGCGATGGCGTTGCCTGCATCGGCGACGCTCACCACGCGGGTATTGCTTGAAAAACTGTCGAATGAAAAGCAGAAGCTTGGTCACGATCCACGCGGCGTGCTCGAGCCGGCCGTGCTGGCCGAGGCCGAGCGCCTGGCGGGCATCGAACGTGGGGCGCTGTCTGTGGACTGGTCGATCTACGAGCGTGACGACGGTGCGACCGAGGTCTCCATCGCAGCCACGGCCCGGCGCTACGTGGAGTCGCGCGTAGAGGCCGCGGCGGGCGCCGACATTGTGCTGAGCGCCATCGATGGCGAGCCGGGCGCCGCCTTGCGTGCGTTGTGCTATTCGGCTGCGATGGAAATCGACCGGGAGGAGCGGTTTGTCGCGTGCTGGATCGAGAGCTCGGGGCTGCATGCGTGGGTTATCGGCGAGGATGGCGTGGAGAACGAGATGCGGTATCCATCGCCGGAATACTCGAGCGCGATCGAGGCGTTGACGGATCTCGTCGGCAATGGGCCTCGCGTGCACTGGATTTATGTGGGCGGGGATATTGAGCTGCTGAATCGGGCGGGGGTGTCTACACAAATGCTGACGGTCACGTTCGGATGCCCGGTCATGCCATTCGAATGCGCGCCGTTTTGCAATGGAGCGCAGCGTGTGGACGACCGCCTCGCGCATTCGCCCTTGTTCGCCGTTGCGCTGGGACTCGGACTGCGTGAGGTGATGCCATGAGCGCGGCTGGTTTGCATGCTTTTAATTTGCTGCCTTATCGGCCGGGCGCGCGGCGTCGTGCGCGCAATCGTGCGTTGGCGTTGCTCGCTGGCGCGAGCGTTGCCGGATGTGGCGCGGTCGGCGCAATGGCCGGATGGGAGGCGCTGACGCGTGCTCATCTGGATGAGCAACGTGTGGCGCTCGATCAGGCGTTGGCCAGGTTGAGCGCGCCTTTGGCGGAGCACGCGCGTCTGGCCGAGCGGGAAGCCTTGGGCAAGCGCGCCGAAAGTGCCGCCGTGCCGATCGCCGAGCCGCGTGCGCGATTTCTCGGTTTGCTCGACGCGCTGGCGCAAGGGGCATCGCAGGGTAAGGTTGGTTTGCAGCGCGTGACGCAGCGAGTGAGCGAAGTGGAGCTTGCCGCGAGTGCACCGGATTCCCACACCGCTGCAGCGTGGCTCAAGGCGCTTGAAGATGTGCCGGGCGTGGGTGCTGTCGAGGTTGTCGAAATGCGCCGGCGAGTCGTTTCGCCTGTGAAAAACGTGCGGTTGGACAGGTCCGGCGCTTACGACTTCATCGCGCTCGTGCGATGGGCGGATGGCGTTGGGAGTGCCAAGAACGCGAAATCGTTGAAGGCTGGCAAGCGGGCGCTCTCACCATCGGCTTCCAAACCTGGCGTCCGGAGCAGCACGCGATGAAACCT
Source organism: uncultured Caballeronia sp. (assembly GCF_964243625.1). Taxonomy (NCBI): domain Bacteria; kingdom Pseudomonadati; phylum Pseudomonadota; class Betaproteobacteria; order Burkholderiales; family Burkholderiaceae; genus Caballeronia; species uncultured Caballeronia sp. The sequence goes on along the minus strand of NZ_CAXTGZ010000044.1, from coordinate 10,850 downwards.
TCATATGCCACCCTTCTTGCGCTCCTCTCCGAGCCACTCGATGCCTGGAGCAACTTTCGACTTGCAGTGACGGGCGTTGTCGTGGGCGCGCTGGTGTTTGCATTGGGCACTACGCTATGGCGCTCATCCGATATGGGCGGCACGCAAGCAAGCCGCTCGGCGCTGGATGACGCCAGGCATCGGCTTGACCGTGCCCGCACAGTGACCAACGAATTGCCGGCGATGCGCACGCGCTCGGGCGAGGACGCACGCCGATCACGCTGGACCGTCGCTGACGCGCTTCACGAGATCACCGCGCTCGCCGCTCAAAGCGGATTGCGGATCGGAACCATAGAACCATCGGTGCAAAAGGGCGAGGGCCTCGAGAGCGAGCGGCCGCTGCGGTTTCGCGCGGAAGGTTCGTTTGGTGAGATCCGGCGTTTCATGGAAGCGCTCGAGGGGCTGCCGCGTCTGGTCGTTCCCGCTGACGTGCAGATCAAACGGGACGTATTGGTCAGCAATTCGCTCGGCCTGGACGCAACGCTGCGGGTCTTTGAGGACCTGCCGGCTGTTGCACGTCCAGAACCGTCGCGGCGGGACGCATTCGCCATTGACCCCTTCGGCGTGAAAAACGGCACCGGCCCCGGCGATGCAGGCGCGATGCTTCTGGTCGGCACGCTTCGGAGCCGAAGCCGTTCCATGGCGCTGCTGGAAACCGCTGCGGGCATCGACGGATATACACCGGGTCAAGCGGTCGGCGACGAATGGCTCGGCAGCGTGCGTGCTCGCTCGATCGAGTTGCGTCGTGTCGATGGTGTCGCGCGCACGATTGCTTTTGCCGAGGATCGGCCATGAGCTTCATGCGTGTGATGGTGCGGGTGGAGCGCGGGGTTTGTCGCCGGATGATTGCCTGGAGCAGCGCGTCAATCTTGTTGCTGCAATCTGCTTGCGTGGACGCCGCCATTGCTCCGCTCCCGCCCTTGCCGGCCAGCTTTCCGCTGACGCTGCCCACCGATCAGTTCGCCGAGGACACATCGGCGGACGTTCCGGCGGAGCCGTCCGGGGAGGATGGCGCCTGGGTCGCTCCGGCGAAAGCCGCCGCGCCAGCCGGACTCACTGCAACCCCCGCGACTGCGGATGCCGCCCCGCCGCTCGAAGGCCCGCCCACGCCTTTGCCGCCCATGGAGCGCATGAGCCGTAGCGCGCCTGATCGCGCAGATGCGGCCAACGACGATGGCAAATTGATCTCGCTCAACCTGAAGAATGCGGACCTCGGCGCGGTACTGCAGACGTTCGCGAAGTTCTCAGGGGTGAATATCGTGGCGAGTGACAAGATTCGCGGGCAAGTATCGATCAATCTGATCGATGTCCCCTGGCGGCGCGCGTTCGATACGCTTCTCGACGTCCACGGCCTTGCAATGGAGCGCCACGGCGACGTGATCTGGGTCGCGCCGATGGCCGAACTCGCGGCGCGCGAGCGCCTGCGCTACGAGGCCCATGCGCGTGCCGCGGACCTGGAGCCGCTTGGCAGCCGTACGTTTGTCCTGCGCTACCCGCGCGCCGACGACGTCAGGAAGCTGCTTACCGGCTCGGGCAACCAGCGGGTATTGTCTAAGCGCGGTTCCGTCATGGCCGACGCACGCACGAACCTGCTGTTCGTCACGGACCTAGATGCACGCGTCGCGGAGATCGCCGAGCTGATCGCGCGGATCGACCAGCCGACGCCACAAGTGATGATCGAGGCGCGCATCGTGGAAGGCGAAACCGGGTTTTCGCGCAACCTGGGCGTGAAGCTGTCGATGATAGCCACCGGCGAGGGCACCGCGCGCGGGCTGGTAGCGGGTACGGACGGCGCGGTGCTCGATCTGTCGGCACGGCCTATCGGCGGATTCGATGCAGCCACCGCCGGCCTCACGCTTTTCGCCGCCCAAGCGACGCGGCTGCTGAACATCGAGCTGAGCGCACTCGAAACGGAAGGGCGCGGCGAGATCGTGTCGAGCCCGCGCGTGGTCACGGCCGATCGCGTGAAAGCGATTGTCGAGCAGGGCACGGAATTGCCGTATCAGGCGAAGGTCGGCAACGGCGTGTCGGGTGTGCAGTTTCGCCGCGCGGCGCTGAAACTGGAGGTCGAACCGCAAATCACGCCGCATGGGCATGTGATCCTGGACCTGGATGTATCGAAGGATAGTGTCGGCGAGCAGACCGCCGCGGGGCCCGCGATCAACACAAAACACGTGCAGACGCGAGTCGAAGTGGAGGACGGCGGCACGGTCGCAATCGGCGGGATTTATTCGAGCGACGAGCGCGACGACGTCACCCGCGTCCCGTTGCTCGGTAAAATCCCGGGACTGGGCTGGCTTTTTCGTCACACCGCGCGCCGGAATTCGCGCAGCGAACTGGTCATTTTTATCACCCCGCACATCGTCCCGGCGCGCTTGTGAAGGTCGCCGGAAAGCCTGTGGCAAGCCTTCGGCGAGGCTTTCCGGCTCGACAAAGCGGCCCTTTTGCCTTTAAGCTCCCGCACGAACGGGACCAGAATCGGGACCGGAATCAATGCAAAGGTAAGCGAGTTGGAAGCCGGGCAAACGAACTCGAACGTATTTTTCGTCGGACTCATGGGAGCAGGCAAGACCACCGTGGGGCGGGCGGTCGCGCGCCGCTTGCAGCGTTCGTTCATCGATTCCGACCTCGAAATCGAGGCGCGCACGGGCGCGCGCATTCCCGTGATCTGGGAAGTCGAGGGCGAAGCAGGCTTCCGGCAGCGGGAGGCGGACGTGATCGATGAGCTGTCACGACGCGAGAATATCGTGCTCGCCACGGGCGGCGGCGCGATTCTCCGCCCCGAAAATCGCGATCATCTGAAGAATCGCGGCCTGGTGATCTACCTGCGTGCAACGCCGCACGAGCTTTGGCAGCGCACCCGCCGCGATAAAAACCGGCCGCTTCTGCAAACCGACGACCCGCGCGGCAAGCTGGAAGCGCTCTACAAGACGCGCGATCCGTTGTATCAGGAGTGCGCGCATTTCATCGTGGAAACGGGGCGGCCGACGGTGAACAACCTCGTCAACATGGTGTTGATGCAACTGGAGATGGCCGGCATCGCCAAGCCGGCTACGTCATAATGTCGGCCATGATTACCGTCAACGTTGAACTGGGCGATCGCGCCTACCCCATCCATATCGGTGCAGGACTGATTGGCCAAGCGGAACTGTACGCGCCGCATATTGCGGGGTCATCGGTTGCCATCGTCACCAACACCACCGTTGATCCGCTTTATGGCGACGCGCTGCGCGCCGCGCTCGCGCCGCTTGGCAAGAAAGTCACGACCGTCGTTCTTCCGGATGGCGAGGCGCACAAGAATCTCGACACGCTCAATCAGATTTTCACCGCGCTCCTGACCGGGCGCGCCGACCGCAAGACCACGCTGATTGCGCTGGGCGGCGGGGTGATCGGCGACATGACCGGGTTTGCTGCGGCGAGCTACATGCGCGGCATCCCGTTCATCCAGGTGCCGACCACGCTGCTTTCGCAGGTGGATTCGTCGGTGGGCGGCAAGACGGGCATCAACCATCCGCTTGGCAAGAACATGATCGGCGCGTTTTATCAGCCGCAAGCGGTGATCGCGGATATCGGCGTGTTGCGCACGCTGCCGCCGCGCGAACTTGCTGCCGGTATCGCGGAAGTGATCAAGACGGGCGCGATCGCCGACAGCGAATTCTTCGACTGGATCGAGGCGAACACGCCTGCGCTTAACGACTGCGACGCCACCGCGCTCGCGCATGCGGTCAAGCGCTCGTGTGAGGTGAAGGCGTCGGTGGTTGCCGCCGACGAACGCGAAGGCGGCCTGCGCGCGATTCTCAACTTCGGCCATACGTTTGGCCACGCGATCGAAGCTGGCCTCGGCTATGGCGAATGGCTGCACGGCGAGGCGGTCGGTACGGGCATGGTGATGGCTGCGGATCTGTCGGTGCGGCTTGGCCGGCTGGACGAACAATCGCGTGCGCGCCTGGTTCGCGTGATCGCAGACGCCAAATTGCCGGTGAAGGCCCCGGCGCTGGGTGAGCAACGATATATCGACTTGATGAAAGTCGATAAAAAAGCTGAGGCGGGCGAGATCAAGTTCATCCTGCTCAAGCATTTCGGCGAAACCGAGATCACCGGCGCCCCGGACGACGCCGTGCGTGCGACACTCGCGGCCAGCATCTGAGCGGCCACGCTCCGCGACATCCCCAGTGCCGCGCGAGTCTTGACCGCGGCTAAAGAAGAACAAAGAACCAACGAACGAAAGGGCAAGAGATCGACTCGGGCCAATGGCCGCTGATCGGACGCGGTTGATGCTGCGTTCAAGCGCGGCCATTGCCGGGCAGGACATGACGATGATTCGGAGCAGCCGGTGAGCGACAAGACATTTCAGGTTTCCAGCATCACACCGACGTCATTCGCACTCGAGGCGCATCTCGCGCCGTACGCCGCGCATTCCGCCGAATCTCGCGGCCGCCGCTTCGAAGAAAAAGCGCCGGTTGCACGCAGTGAATTCCAGCGCGACCGCGATCGCATCGTTCATTCGACGGCTTTTCGACGGCTCGAATACAAGACCCAGGTTTTCGTGAATCACGAAGGCGACCTGTTTCGCACACGCCTCACGCACAGCCTCGAAGTCGCGCAGATCGCGCGTTCGGTCGCGCGCAATCTACGCGTGAACGAAGATCTGGTGGAAGCCATTTCGCTCGCGCACGATCTCGGCCATACGCCGTTCGGCCATGCAGGACAGGACGCGCTGAACGAATGCATGCGCGAGCACGGTGGGTTCGAACACAACTTGCAAAGCCTCGTGGTGGTAGACGAACTCGAAGAACACTATGGCGCATTCGATGGCTTGAACCTGTGCTTCGAAACACGCGAAGGCATTCTCAAGCATTGTTCGCGTGAAAACGCGCTGAAGCTCGGCGAACTGGGCGAACGCTTTTTAAAGCGCAAACAGCCGTCGATAGAAGCGCAGATCGCGAATGTCGCCGACGAGATCGCGTACAACAATCACGATGTCGACGACGGCCTGCGCTCCGGCCTGATCACGCTCGAGCAGCTCTCGAACGTGGCGCTCTGGCAGACGCATTACGAAGCGGCGCGCGCTGAATATCCGGATATCGAAGGACGCCGGCTGATTCACGAGACCATTCGGCGGATCATCAACACGCTGATCGTGGACCTGATCGAGTCGACGAGCGAGAACCTGGCGCGCGTCAATCCGCAATCCATCGAAGACGTTCGCAATGCACCCGCCCTCGTCACGCACGGGGCCGCCGTCGCGGCACAGGCTGCCGAACTCAAGCGCTTCCTTTACAAGAACCTGTATCGCCATTACCGCGTGATGCGCATGGCGAACAAGGCGCAGCGCGTGGTGAGCGGCCTGTTCAAGGCGTTCATTGACGACCCGCGCCTGTTGCCGCCCGATTACCAGGCGCGTGCGCTGGTCACCGAAGAATCGGCGAACGATACTCACGGCGGCGCGGCCGCCGGGAACACAACGCAGGCGCGGCTGATCGCGCATTACATTGCGGGCATGACGGACCGGTACGCGCTGAAGGAATACGGACGTCTGTTCGTCATCGACGATAACTAGAATCGCGCATTCGAGAGTTTTTCGAGCTTCCCTCACGCGCAAGACACGCACACTTCACCCGGGTCCAAGGAGACGTAACTCATGAGTAGTCGCAAGCTGCTGGTCAGCGCCATTTCCCTCGCTGCCGCTTTGACGTTTGGCGCAAGCCAGGCGCAGGCCGCAACAGAAATCCAGTTCTGGCATGCAATGGAATCCGCGCTCGGCGAACGCGTGAACGACATCGCGAACGACTTCAACAAGTCGCAAAGCGACTACAAGATCGTGCCGGTCTTCAAGGGCAGCTACGACCAGACGCTGGCGGCCGGGATCGCGGCGTATCGCAGCGGCAACGCGCCGGCCATCCTGCAAGTCTACGAAGTCGGTACGGCCACGATGATCCAGGCCAAGAAAGCCGTGATTCCCGTGTCCGATGTCTTCAAGCAAGCCGGCGTTCCGCTCGACGAAAAAGCATTCGTGCCGACCATCGCCAGCTATTACAGCGACGCCAAGACGGGCCAGTTGATTTCGATGCCGTTCAACAGCTCCACGCCCGTGCTGTACTACAACAAGGACGCGTTCAAGAAGGCCGGCATAGATCCGACGCATGCGCCGAAAACATGGGGCGAACTCGAAGCCGATTCGAAGAAGCTGAAAGCGGCCGGCATGTGCGGTTATTCGTCGGGCTGGCAGAGCTGGATTCAGCTTGAAAACTACAGCGCGTGGCACGGTGCGCCGTTTGCATCGAAGAACAATGGTTTTGACGGCACCGACGCCGTCCTCGAATTCAACAAGCCGCTGCAGATCGCACACATCCAGTTCCTGCAGAACATGGCCAAGGACGGCACGTTCACCTACGTTGGCCGGAAGGACGAGGCGGTATCGAAGTTTTACAGCGGCGATTGCGGCATCGTGACCAACTCGTCGGGCTCGCTTGCCAACATCAAGAAGTACGCAAAGTTCAGCTTCGGCACAGGCATGATGCCGTACGACGAAAGCGTGAAGGGCGCACCGCAAAACGCGATCATCGGCGGGGCGAGTCTCTGGGTGCTGTCGGGCAAGGACGCGGCAACGTACAAGGGCGTCGCCAAGTTCCTGGCGTATCTGACGTCGCCGGCGGTTGCGGCCAAATGGCATCAGGACACGGGTTATCTGCCGGTCACGACAGCCGCGTACGAGCTGACGCAAAAGCAGGGTTTCTATGACAAGAATCCCGGCGCCGATACCGCCATCAAGCAGATGTTGAACAAGCCGCCGTTACCGTTCACGAAAGGCTTGCGACTTGGCAACATGCCGCAGATCCGCACGATCGTCGACGAAGAGCTCGAACAAGTCTGGGCGCAAAAGAAGACGCCGAAGGACGCACTGGATTCAGCCGTATCGCGCGGCGACGATCTGCTGCGCCGATTCGAAAAGGCAGGAAGCTAAGAGCGCGCCATGGAAAAACGATCGCGGTTCAATACAAGCCTGCTGCCTTACCTGCTGGTCGCGCCGCAACTCGCGATCACCGCGATCTTTTTCCTGTGGCCGGCGGGTGAAGCGTTGTGGCAGGCCACGCAGACGCAGGATGCTTTCGGGACGTCGAGCGAGTTCGTCGGGCTGGCGAACTTCAAGCAGATCTTCACGGATCCGCTGTATCTGTCGTCGTTCAACACGACGATCATCTTTTGCACGCTCGTCACCGTATCAGGGCTCGTCATTTCGCTGCTGCTTGCGGCATGCGCCGATCGCGTGACGCGCGGCGCCAAGACTTATCAGACGCTGCTGATCTGGCCGTACGCGGTGGCGCCGGCCATTGCCGCCGTGTTGTGGTCGTTCCTGTTCAATCCGAGTATTGGACTGGTGACGTATGCGCTCGCGAAATACGGCATTGTCTGGAACCATGCGTTGAATGGCTCGCAGGCCATGTTCCTCGTGGTGCTGGCATCCGTGTGGAAACAGGTGAGCTACAACTTCCTGTTCTTCTACGCCGGGCTGCAAGCCATTCCGCGCTCGCTGATCGAAGCGGCGGCTATCGACGGCGCAGGTCCCGTCCGGCGTTTCTTCGGTATTGCGTTGCCGTTGTTGTCGCCAACGAGTTTCTTCCTGTTGACCGTGAACGTGGTCTACGCCTTCTTCGATACCTTCCCGGTCATCGATGCGGCAACCGGCGGCGGCCCCGCGCAGTCTACGAAGACCCTCATCTACAAGATCTTTGCCGAAGGTTTCCAGGGCCTCGATATCGGCAGTTCCGGCGCGCAGTCCGTCGTGCTGATGGTGATCGTGGTGGCGCTGACCGTCGTGCAATTCCGTTTCATTGAACGTCGGGTGCAGTACTCATGATCGAAAACCGTCGCGGTTTCGACCTTTTTTGCCACGCGGTGCTGATCGTGGGCGTGGTGCTGGTCGTGTTTCCGGTGTACATCGCGTTTTGCGCGGCCACCATGAGCGAAGCGGAAGTCTTCAACGTGCCGCTGTCGCTCGTGCCAAGTACGCATTTGTTCGAGAACGTCGCGCACATCTGGACGCATGGCAGCGGCAGCGCGGCAAGTCCGTTTGGCCGCATGCTGATGAACAGCCTGGTCATGGCGCTCGTGATTTCCATCGGGAAGATCGTCATTTCGATGCTGTCCGCGTATGCCATTGTGTTCTTCCGTTTCCCGTTCAAGAACCTCGCGTTCTGGCTCATCTTCATCACGCTCATGCTGCCCGTGGAAGTACGGATCTTTCCGACGGTGCAAGTGGTTTCATCGATGCACATGAGCAATACGTACGCGGGGTTGACGCTGCCGCTGATTGCATCGGCGACGGCGACGTTCTTGTTCCGCCAGTTCTTCATGACGCTGCCCGATGAACTCATGGAGGCGGCGCGCATCGACGGCGCCGGCGCGTTGCGTTTCCTTTGGGACGTAGTGTTGCCGCTCTCGAAGACCAACATTGCCGCGCTCTTCGTGATCACCTTCATCTACGGCTGGAACCAGTACTTGTGGCCCATCCTGATCAGCAGCGACCAGTCGATGCAAACCGCGGTCGTCGGCATCAAGAGCATGATCGGTTCGGGCGACACGGCCACCGAGTGGCATCTCGTGATGACCGCGACGTTGCTCGCCATGTTGCCGCCGCTCGCTGTCGTGCTGAGCATGCAGCGCTGGTTCGTGCGTGGTCTTGTCGATTCCGAAAAATAATGGAGCTCACTCAATGATCCTTGAAGTCGCTCAATTGCCGGTCAAGGCCGGCGAGGAAGCTGCGTTCGAAGCAGCGTTCGCGCAAGCCGCGAAGATCATCTCGGCGCAGCCGGGATACCTCTCGCATGAACTTGTGCGCGGCGCCGACGCCGGCAACGGTTCTCAATACGTTTTGCTGGTCCGCTGGGAAACCGTCGCGGCGCATCAGGACGGCTTTCGCAATTCCGCCGATTATCAAAAATGGCGCGAGTTGCTGCACAAATTCTATGAACCGGGCATCGCGGTCGCGCATTTTGCGACGGTCGCGGGCGCACTGAAATGAAGGCGGGTCGATGGCTGCACTAAGCCTTCAAGGCGTCAAGAAAACATACGATGGCAAGCAGTTCGTCTTGCACGGCATCGACGTGCAAGTGGCCGATGGCGAATTCGTCGTCATGGTCGGTCCGTCGGGCTGCGGAAAATCCACGTTGCTGCGGATGGTGGCGGGACTCGAAAGCGTGTCCGAAGGGACGATTTCCATCGGCGAGAAGGTGGTGAACAAGCTCGAGCCGAAGGATCGGGACATCGCGATGGTGTTCCAGAACTACGCGCTGTATCCGCACATGAGCGTCGCGCAGAACATGGCGTACGCGCTGAAGATCAGCGGCGTGGGCAAGCCGGATATCGACCGGCGTGTGCAGAACGCGGCGAAGATCCTGGAGCTCGAACCGCTGCTGCAGAGAAAACCGCGCGAGTTGTCGGGCGGGCAGCGGCAACGCGTGGCGATGGGCCGCGCGATCGTGCGCGAACCGGCCGTGTTTCTGTTCGATGAACCGCTCTCCAATCTCGACGCAAAACTGCGCGTGCAGATGCGGCTGGAGATTCAGCGGCTGCACGCCCGGCTCTCGACCACGAGCCTGTACGTCACGCACGACCAGATCGAAGCCATGACGCTCGCAGAGCGCGTGATCGTGATGAATCGCGGCTACGCGGAACAGATCGGGCCGCCGACCGAAGTCTATGAACGCCCGGCGACGGTTTTCGTGGCGAGTTTTATCGGCTCGCCGGCCATGAATCTGATGCAAGGACGCGTGTCGGATGACGGTTCGACTTTCGATGTCGCCGGCAATGGGCCGCGCCTCCCGCTCGCCGGCATGCATGCGCTGACGCAGGACCTGAAGGGCCGCGAGTGGACGCTGGGCATCCGGCCGGAACACATGCTGCCGGAGCAGCAGAGCGCGCATGTGTCGCTTACCGTGGATTCCTGTGAGCTGCTTGGCGCCGACAACCTCGCTCACGGCCGCTGGGGCGATCACGACGTTGCGGTGCGTTTGCCGCACGAGCATCGGCCGGCACGTGGCGAGGCGCTGGAAGTGGCGCTCCCGGCGCATCGCCTGCATATCTTCGATCCGCAGACCGGGCGGCGCGTGAACTGAAAAAGGACGAATTACGATGAAAACCTGGCCTTATCCGCGCATCGTCGCGCATCGCGGCGGCGGCAAGGTCGCGCCGGAAAACACGCTGGACGGAATCGATACCGGCGCACGGCTCGGCCTGAAAATGATCGAGTTCGATGCGAAGTTATCGGCTGACAACGTCGTGTTCCTGCTGCACGACGACCTGGTGGACCGGACGTCGAATGGTCGCGGACCCGCGAAAGCGATGCGCTATGAGGAAATCGAGCTGCTCGATGCCGGCACGTGGTTCGATCCGCGTTTCGCCGGCGCACACATGCCGACGCTCGCGCAGGTCGCCGAGCGTTGTTTCTCGCACGGCCTTGCCGCGAACATCGAAATCAAGCCGTGCGAAGGGCGCGACGTGGAAACCGGCGTCCTGGTCGCGCAAGAGGCGGCGCGCTTATGGGCCAATGCCGAGCCGGCGCCGCTGTTATCATCGTTTTCGTACGATGCACTCAAGGCCGCCGCCGAAGCCGCGCCCGATTTGCCGCGCGGAATGCTCTACGAGGAGATTCCCGCCGATTGGCGCGCGCAGACCGCCGCGCTGTCATGCGTGTCGTTGCATGCGGACCACACGACGCTCAATGAGGCCCTGGTCCGCGAGATCAAGGACTCAGGCTTGCGGATTCTCGCCTACACGGTCAATGAACCGGCCCGCGCTCGCGAACTCGCGCA
>NZ_CAXTGZ010000043.1:0-19504 GCF_964243625.1 uncultured Caballeronia sp. | reverse complement strand
TCGATGTGCTCGTCGGGATCAACTTGCTGCGGGAGGGGCTGGATATTCCGGAAGTGTCATTGGTCGCGATTCTCGACGCCGACAAGGAAGGTTTCCTGCGTGCCGAGCGCTCGCTGATTCAGACGATCGGCCGGGCTGCCCGGAATGTGAACGGCAAGGCGATCCTTTACGGCGACAACATCACGGATTCCATGAAACGCGCGATTGGCGAGACGGAACGCCGGCGCACGAAGCAGATCGCGCACAACCTCGCGATGGGCATTACGCCGCGCGGCGTGACGAAGCGGATCAAGGACATCATCGACGGCGTGTACAACGTCGACGACGCTCGCGCCGAGCTGAAGGAAGCGCAGACGCGTGCGAAGTTCGAGGACATGTCGGAAAAGCAGATTTCGAAAGAAATCAAGCGCCTCGAAAAGCAGATGATGGATCACGCGAAAAACCTCGAATTCGAGAAAGCGGCGCAGACGCGCGACCAACTGTCGCTGCTGCGTCAGCGTGTTTTCGGCGCGAACGTGAGCGACCATCCATAAGCTGATGTGGCAACGCAGTATCTGGCAGCGGGCCCCGAGCCCGCTGTTTTTATGTGGACAACCCATGCTGGAGAACGCCGAAAACCCTTGTTGCCATGAGGCTTTGTTTCGCGGTGTCGAATTGTTAGCCATTTCGATCGGTGCTAAACTTCCCAATCATTGAGAATGGTTCGTATTAACTTTCGGATCGAGTTCTCATCCGGGATTTCTTATGCCAGCGCTGGGGCGTTGGCGAAACAACCGTGTCGGATCGGACGCATCGATCAATAACAACAAGGAGTTACGGATGAAGGTTTCAACTTTGGTACGCGGCTCGGTGGCTGCGGTCGCTTTTGCGGCAATGGCGTCGGCATCGGCAGCGGAGTATCCGATCGGCAAGCAGAACGTCCAGAACGGCATCGAAGTCGGCGCCGTTTATCTGCAGCCGATCACGATGGAACCGGAAGGCATGATGCGCAAGGCATCAGACTCGGACATTCACCTCGAAGCCGACATCCACGCGGTGAAGAACAACCCGACCGGCTTTGCGGAAGGCGACTGGATGCCTTACCTGCAAGTCACGTACGAACTGACCAAGGTTGGCACGACACAAAGCATCAAGGGCGACCTGATGGCCATGGTTGCGAACGACGGCCCGCACTACGGCGACAACGTGAAGCTCTTCGGCCCGGGCAAATATCACTTGAAACTCAACATTGCGCCGCCGATGCAAACCGGCCACATGGCGTTCGGCCGTCACGTCGACAAGGAAACCGGCGTGGGTCCGTGGTTCAAGCCGTACACGATCGAGTATGACTTCCCGTTCGCCGGTATCGGCAAGAAGGGTGGTTATTAAACACTGAAGCGGTCGTGAAGTTGGACTCAGGTGTCCGGCGCAACAGGTGCAATTGATCTGCACGTTGTGCCGGACGCCGCAGCCAGGATGGATGCATGAAACGTAAATACAGATTGATCGCGGCGTCGCTCGCGATCACTGCAGGCTGGTTTGCAAGCGCGGCTTCAGCGCAAGCGGCCGATCTCCCGACTTTCAAGCTGGAGCTGAATGACGGCAAGCTGAATCCCGCGCGTATCGAAGTTCCCGCGGGCGTGCGCTTCAAGATCGAAGTCCACAACGTCGGCAAGGGCGCGGCAGAGTTCGAGAGTATCCAGTTGCGCAAGGAAAAAGTGCTCGCGCCGGGCGCCGACTCGTTTGTCGTGATCGCGCCGCTGGACAAGGGCGAATACAAGTTCTTCGATGATTTCCATCAGTCGGCGCAAGGCGTCATCGTTGCGAAGTAGTGGTTGCATCGGCTAGTTAAGCGGGAGAGAAGGTAATGGGTCAGGTTCTTTTCATCGTGTGGCGGGAGAGCGTCGAGGCGCTGCTGGTCGTGGGCATCCTGTACGCATGGCTGAAAAATGGCGACGCCGACGCGCGTCGCGGCATTCCCTATTTGTGGGCCGGCGTGGTTGTCGGCTTGCTGGCCGCCGTTGCGCTGGGCGCGGCGCTGGTGGGTTTCACGGAAGTGCTCTCCGGCGATGCGCAGGATTATTTCCAGACCGGCATGGTTCTCGTGGCGTGCGTGCTGATCGTGCAGATGGTGCTGTGGATGAAGCACCACGGGCGTTCAATGAAACGCGACATGGAAGCGTCGCTGCAGAAGAGCAAACAGGACGCGAACTGGTGGGGCGTGACGCTGCTGGTCGCGCTCGCGATTGCGCGCGAAGGCAGCGAGACGGTGATTTTTCTTTACGGCCTGGGTTTCGGCCAGTCGGGTCACGTCGATTCAATGCAATATCTTGCTGTCGTGATCGGTCTTGGACTGGCGTTCCTCACGTTCTATCTGCTGCAGCTTGGCGGCAAGATCTTCTCGTGGCGGCTCTTTTTCCGCGTGACTGAAATCATGCTGCTGTTTCTCGCGGCCGGCCTGTTCGAGAGCGGCGTGGACAAGCTGATCGACAAGGAAATCCTGCCCGTCGTGGTGAACCAGGTCTGGAATTCGTCCTGGCTTCTCGATGACTCCAGCACCTTCGGCTCACTGGTCGCGACGCTCACGGGTTATCGCGCGCATCCGGCCGGCATGAATTTGATTGCGTACGCGGTCTACTGGGCCGTGATCTTCCTGCTGCTGCGCCGCTCGAAGAACCGTATGGCGCAAAAACCGGCGAGACGCCCAGCATGAGCGATGTCCTGAATCGGCCCGGCCGGCTTCAACAGGCCGGGCAATGGATGCAACAGCACGGCAGCATAATCCGCGCAATTCAGTGGGTTGTGGTGCTGTTCTATGCATTCCTGATTCTGGTTCCTGCCGTCATGCCGTTACCCGACAACACGGCGCACATCTGGAACAACCTGACGGTCGCGGCCCAGTTCGTGTTCTGGGGAATCTGGTGGCCGTTCGTGCTGTTGTCCATGGTGATGCTCGGCCGCGTCTGGTGCGGCGTTCTGTGTCCTGAAGGGGCGCTGACGGAGTTCGCGAGCAAGTTTGGACGAGGCTGGGCAATCCCGCGCTGGTTGCGCTGGGGCGGCTGGCCGTTCGTCGCGTTTGGCATCACGACCATCTACGGCCAGATGGTCAGCGTTTATCAATATCCGAAAGCCGTCCTGCTGGTGCTCGGCGGATCGACCCTCGGCGCGATGATCATCGGCGTGTTGTATGGGCGCGAGAAGCGCGTCTGGTGCAAGTACCTGTGCCCGGTGAACGGCGTGTTTTCGTTGCTGGCGCGGCTTGCGCCGTTCCACTTCAAGGTCAACGAGGACGCGTGGCGCAAGTCGTATAAAGAGGGTGAGCACGGGCATCGGGTGATTCCGGTGAACTGCGCGCCGCTCGTGCCGCTGCGCGCCATGAAGGGTGCGTCGGACTGCCATATGTGCGGGCGATGCAGCGGTCATCGCGATGCAATTGCGCTGACGTGGCGCTCGCCGTCGTCGGAGATCGTCAAACTCGGCGATAAACAAGCCAACCCCTGGGACACGGCGCTGGTGCTGTACGGCTTGCTGGGCATCGCGATTGGCGCGTTCCACTGGAGCGTCAGTCCGTGGTTCATCCAGTTGAAGCAGATCTTCGCGGGCTGGCTGATCGATCACAACATTCTCTGGCCGCTCGATACCAACGCGCCCTGGTTCCTCTTCACGCATTACCCCGAGCAAAACGACGTGTTCTCGTGGCTCGACGGCAGCATGGTGATTGGTTATATCGTGGTGACGGGTCTGGTTTATGGCACGGCGCTGCTCGGGTTGCTTGCAGCCGGCACGCGCATGCTCGGCGGGTTCGAGTTCACTCGATTGCATCATCTGACGCAGGCACTGATTCCCGTGGCCGGCGTGGGCGTGTTTCTGGGTTTGTCGGCGACGACGGTTTCGTTGTTGCGCGCCGAGCACGTGCCGCTCTGGTGGGTCGCGGACCTGCGCCTGGGGTTGCTCGGCGTTGCGAATCTGTGGAGCGGGTGGCTGGCCTGGCGGGTTATCGGAAGGTACGTTCCCGGCCGCGTGATGTCGCGTGGCGTTGCCGCGATGCTGTGGTTCGTCGCGGCGCTCGCCGTTGTCGATAGTGCGTGGTACCTGATGTTCTGGGGCTTCTCGCGGTAACCTTGCGGGTATTCACAACTACAACCCTGGAGGTGACTCAATGAGAACGAAACCTGTATTGACCGATGAAGACGTAAAGATCATCGCGGCCGCCGCTGAAGCGCATGCGCTTGCGAACAAGTGGAACGTGACGATTGCTGTCGTCGATGACGGCGGTCACCTGCTGCATCTTCACCGGCTTGAGGGCGCGGGTCCGAGCACGGCCGAAATGGCGACGGGCAAGGCGCGCACGGCGGCAGTCGGCCGGCGAGAAACGAAGCTCTACGAAGACATGATCAAACAGGGTCGCGTAGCGTTCCTGAGCGCGCACATGACCGCAATGCTCGAGGGCGGCGTGCCGATCCTGGTCGGCGCGGACATCGTTGGCGCGGTTGGCGTTTCGGGCGTGAAGTCGGATCAGGATGCTGCGGTGGCGAAGGCGGGTATCGCGGCGCTGGGTCTCGAAAGCGTCTGACCGGAAGGTCTTGCGTTCATCGCGCTGAAGCTGATAAAAAAAAGCACGTTTTCATTGCGAAAACGTGCTTTTTGTCTTGTTGACCGTGCTTTTGCCAAGCACTCGCTGGGAACCAAAAAAAAGCGGCTTCGCTGGCTATCGACGACTGGCTGGTGTTTGCACGAAGGGGTCTAAATTCTCGCGTGCAAGCCGTCGTGGCTGGCTAGTGCCAAACACCTCTCGAAGAGGTGGTCCCCACAATACTCGGTACTGAAATTCGGTTCTGCGTGTTACTTCGTGAGAATCAGCTTGCCCAGGCGCGTGGCGCGCAACTGATACGTCTCACCGTTATGCATGATGCTGATATGACTCTGTCCTTGAAGCAACGCGTCGCTGCGCAGCGTGCGTTCGCCGCTCTCGGTGGGAACAGCCGATGCCGGGCGCGCCGTTGTCACCGCCGCCGTGCGCGGCCGGGCGATGGTCGCAGCAGCGGAACGCTCGACTGGGCGACGCAGCCGAAGCGTGTTGGAGCGCAGGATGTCGGTCATGTCGAGGAGTCCGTTCGTTGAGTCGATAGAGTAATCTTAATGATAACCATTCTTATTTGCAACAACGATGTCTTCATCGATTTTACGTTTCGATAGTCAACGGTTTTCTATCGAAACGTCGTGCAGTTTTAATGCAGCGGCCCTGCGAGTTTGTTGCCGTGCGCGAACTGACGAATCAGCCTGACGGTATCGATATCCGCTTCCCTGTATGCCGACTTCACGATCTCCTGCGTTTGCAGCGCGTCAGGGCTGGCGCTGGGATCATCGGCGACGGGCAAGGTGGTGGCGTACGTGAAACGCAGGAATAGCTGCAGCTCGTCCGGCTGTTCAATCGCCATGGTCAGCGAGCCACCTACATGTTCCTCCGTCGGCAGGATGTCGTAGCGCACGCTGCTTTCGGGAATCAGCGTCACGCGATCGCGCACGCGCGCCTGGCCGTAATGCAGTTCACGTTCGATCACATCGCCTTCACGCGACAGGATTGCGCAGCGATCCAGGCCGATCACGAACAGTTGCGGCTGTTCTGCGCGCAGCACGAGCCCTTGCCACACCTGTTCGCGCGTCATTGCTTCCACGAACGGATTGAGCGGATCGTTGATCTGGATAAGGTGTTCGAAATTCAAAACGACGGTTTCCTTGAGATGATCGTTGAATGAATGGATCGCATGCTTTCAAAGAGGCGTGAGCCCGGAGTTGATCGCGATCGAACCGGAGAGGATCTTGTGCACGGGGCACGCATTCGCAATCTGCAAAAGGCGTTCCCGTTGAGTGCTGTCCAGCTCGCCCGTCAATTTGATCTGGCGGTCGATCACCGTGGCTTCCGGCGGCGTGGACTGATAGGTGAGGGTGACGTGAACGGCTTGCAGCGGCCAGCCCTTGTGCTTCGCGTACATCTTCAGCGTGATCGTCGTGCATGCGCCCAGGCTCGAGAGCAAAAGACCGTGCGGAGTCGGACCGGTATCGGCGCCGCCGTGCGATGCCGGTTCGTCGCCGAGCCATTCATGCGTGCCGTCGCTCAATGCAACCTGAAAATCCTCGGCGCCGATACTGGCGCTGACAACCGGCGACACAAACTTATCGGACATGCGGTACTCCGGGTGGGTGGGACAAAGCGCCGTCTGACAATTGGACACAAGAAAACGGCGCGGCATGAAGGACTATTGTGACGCAAATAGTGTCCTTCGTGCCGCGCCGCTGAAACAGAGGCCTGGTCGGTCGATCAGTGGTTGATTGCGCCCATTCTTCCTGCCTGATAGTCCACAACGGCCTGACGGATCTCGTCTTCTGTGTTCATCACGAACGGACCATAGCGCACGACCGGCTCTTTCAGCGGCACACCACCAAGCAGCAGCAATTCGAGGGGCTCATCGCCGGCAGTGAAGCTGACCGTTTCGCCATCGTTGGCGAAGACGATCATCTGGCGCGCCTTGATCGGCTGTTTACCGGAGCCGTAGAAGCCATCGCCCGATAACGCATAACCGAACACGCGGAAATCCTTCGGCACGGGCTGCACGACCGATGCCCCCGGTTGCAGCGAGAAATGCTGATAAAGAATGGGTGTCCGGATTTCGATAGCCGCCTTCACGCCCAGCGCTTCGCCCGCGATCACCTTCACGCGCGCACGCCCGTCCTCGCTCACGCCGACCGGAATGCTCGCCGATGAAATCTCCTGATAATGCGGCGGAATCATCTTGTCGCGCTTCGGCAGATTCACCCAGAGTTGCAGCCCGTGCACGCGGCCCCCGGTGCGCGTGAACTCCGGATCGGGCATTTCGCTATGAACGACGCCGGAGCCCGCGGTCATCCATTGCACATCGCCTTGACGCAGCGTGCCCGAATGGCCCGCCGAATCCTTGTGCCCGAACTGGCCTTCAAGCACGTATGTAACGGTCTCGAATCCGCGATGCGGATGGTCAGGCGCGCCTTTGGCCTCGCCCGGCGCGTAATCGACGGGGCCCATTTCATCCAGGAGCAGGAACGGATCGAAGTCCATCAAGAGCCGCGTGGGAAATGGCCGATGCACGACAAAACCGCCGCCCTCCACCGTGCGAAGCGCGGGAATAGTGCGTTCAATACTGCGTGTGGTGTCCATTTTTGTCCTCACTTTGACCGGTCCGGATAGGGCGCCAGCCAGTGATTAGCGCCAAATTTAAAACATGGAGCTATTATATGGATCGTATTCCGGGGAAAAAGCCATCCATCCGCAATGGATTGTCCCACCACTGAAACAACCAGAACATCGATCCCGCGCTCGCATGAAACCTGATTCGCACGACCTCAATGATCTGATGTACTTCTCGTACGTGGTCGAGCACGGCGGGTTTTCGGCGGCCGAACGCGTGCTGGGCATTTCGAAGTCACGGTTGTCGCGGCGTGTATCGGAGCTGGAAACATCGCTTGGCGTGCGGCTGATGCAGCGGTCCACCCGCAAGCTCGCGCTGACTGAAGCCGGGCAATTGTTCTATCAGCATTGCAAGGGCATGCTCGCCGAGGCGCAAGCAGCTGTCGATATCGTTCATAGTCTTCGGGATTCACCGCGCGGCAGTGTGCGTGTAAGCGTGCCGGTGACGATTGCGCAGACGTTTTTGTCGGCGGTGATTCCGGATTTTTTGCATCGATACCCCGAAGTTCGCGTCGTCATGAGCGTGACGAATCGCGTGATAGACCTGTTCGAAGATCCCGTCGATGTCGCCCTGCGCGTGCGCTCCGAGCCGCCGGTCAATTCGACCATAGTCGCGCGGCCGTTGTGGCGCACGGAGCAGATGCTGGTTGCTGCGCCGTCGCTGCTCAAGCCCAATGCGCCGCCGCTCGCGCCATCGGAACTGGCGCAATTCGATACCATCGATGTCCCGTCGAGCGACGGTCGGCATGTGTTTCGGATGATCGCGCCCGATGGCACGCGCCATGAGTTCGAACACGAGCCGCGCCTGGTCACGGCGGATCTGGGCATGATCCGAGAAGCCGTGCTGCGCGGTGTGGGTATCGCGGCGTTGCCGGAGATGTTGTACGGCGCTGCGCTGCGCACGGGCCAGATGTCGCCCGTCATGCCGGGCTGGACGTTCCCGACGCCGCAGTTGTACGCGGTGTTCTTGTCGCGCCAGGGAATGGTCCCGGCGATTCGCGCGTTCGTCGACTTTCTAGTGGAGTCAATCAACGACGGCGATCGCTTCCCGGGAGAATGTCCTCTCCCGGTTGAGGCCGCTCACGAAACAGTGTGACTAAACGCTGCGCCGCTGCAAGTTTCTGACATTGAAGCGTGCACTTGCGATGCAGAGATTCAATCGGCGCTTGCTTGAACGGGGCGTAGCGCGGCGCTATATTGAAATCTCTTCGCTAAGGAGCTGCTTATGCGAAAACTCACGGCCACTTTTATAGTAGGCCTGATAGGGCTAATCGCGCTGTCCGTGTCGAGCACGGCTGTCGCATGTGGCGATGCTGCGGGATCGGGCTACTCGACCCCAAAGTAACCGCTAGCCCGAATGTGCCGCGCGCACACAAAAAAAGGCCTTCATCATCGCGATGAAGGCCTTTTACTTTGGGCTCTCAAGACTTACTTCGCGCCCGCTTTCGGCTCGGTCACAAAACCAATCTTCGATAACCCGCCGCCTTGGGCGGCCGACATCACATCGGCAACCCGCTCATACGGCACCTTGCGGTCCGCGCGCAAACGCAATTCCGGCTGCGGCGTCTGTTTCGATGCATCGGCGATTCGCGCTTGCAGGGCGTTATCATCGACTTTTTCATCGTTCCACAGTACCGTGCCGTCCGCTTCCACGGCGACATCGACGTGTGCCGGCTTGGTGTCCTGCGGCTGGCTGCTCGCCTTGGGCAAATCGATTTTCACCGCGTGATTGATCGCGGGAATCGTGACAAGAAAGATGATCAGCAAAACCAGCATGACGTCGACGAGCGGCGTCATGTTGATCTCGCTCATCATGCCGTCGTCCTCGTCGCTGGAGAAAGGGCTCATGGCCATGACGACGTCCCCTTAGCTCACACGCGATGCAGGCTTGACGGCCGACGGCGTGCCTGCAGCGTTTTGCGTAGCGAGGCGCAAACCATCGCCGCGCTTGCTCGAAGCCAGCTTCGTACCCGTCACGAAGAACGCATGCAGGCCGTGCGCAAAGCGGTTCAGCTTCGTCACGATTGCCTTGTTCCAGCGCGTCAATGCGTTATAACCGAGCACCGCCGGAATCGCGACGAACAGGCCGAACGCCGTCATGATCAGCGATTCGCCAACCGGTCCCGCGACCTGGTCGATCGACGTCTGTCCTGTCGCGCCGATGGTCAGCAGCGCGTGATAGATACCCCACACCGTGCCGAACAATCCGACGAACGGCGCGGTACTGCCAATCGATGCCAGCACGGCAAGCCCTGCCTGCATGCGGCCGACGCCTTCGTCCATGGTGTCTTTCAGGCAGCGCGTGATCCAGTCCGACACATCCATGCGGTCGTGCAGATGCGGTTGCGTCTGGTGATGATGGTCGGCCGCGTCCTGGCCGGAGAGGGCGAGCGCGAGGAACGGGTTGTCCTGTGTCTTGGCCGAATGGTTGCTGAGCTTCTTGATGCCATCGGCGAAATCGTCGGAATGCCAGAAGGCCTGTTCCGCGTTCTTGGTCAGGCGCTTCAGGCGCAGCACGTTCAAACCCTTCACCACGATCACGGTCCACGACAGCACCGACATGATCGCCAGCGCAAGCGCGATACCCCGCGTGACGAAATCCCCTTGTTCCCAGACGTGGGCCAAACCGTAGCTTTGCATTGCAGTTCCTGTAGATATCTAAAAATTAGGTCGAATTCTTGTGTTCTTGCGGGCGTACGTGCGCTAGTCGTTCAGCCCGAAGACGAACGGCTGGGAATAGGCGGCGCGGATCGCCTCGCCGTTTTCCTTGTACGGCTTGCAGGCGCTCGAGCGCATGGCGTCGAGTGCGGCGTCATCGAGCCGTGACGAACCGCTGCTCTTCTTCAGTTCGATGTTCTCGATCTTTCCTGTCAGCCCCACGACGAACTTCACCACCGCTGTACCCGATTCCCCTCTACGCCGCGAAAGCGCCGGATATTCCGGCATCGCGATGTTGCATTCGAGATGGGCGACGTCCTTTGGCGCGTTGAGCGACATCGTCGGACGGCCGATAGCCGGCGCGGCCGCGGCTGGCGCTGCAGGAGCCGGCGGCGCGGGTGGCGACGGCGTCGCTTCGGGCGCTGCCGCTGCAACCGTTGAAGGCGCGGTGGTTTCCGGCAGCGGCGTCGGTGCAGCTTTTACGCGCGGCTGGACGGTTGGCTTCAGTTTGGGCGTCGGCTTGGGTGGAACCGGTTTCGGAGGCGGAGGCACGGGCGTCGACTGGATGGCTGCGGGCGCGGCAACAGGCTGCGGCGGCGCGGCGCTGATCAGTTCGGCGCTAATCGTCTTCGATTCGACGGGGCGCGGCGGCGGCTCGTTGCGCATGGTCAGCGCGATCGCGAGCAGGCCGATGTGAATTCCGACGACAGCAACGCCCGCTGCGATGACGCGTGGGTTGATCGGCGAGTTGTCCGTGGTTGCGGAGCCGAAGGCGCTGCCCGGCGTGAGGGAGGAAGACGGCATATCAGCGTGGTTGCACGGCCGCGAAGCCGTACGAACAGCGAAAGCCCATGCAGCATGTAGAACTGGAGGACTTCATTTTCGGAAGATGAGCAGAGAAATAAACAGCGTGGCCACAAAACCGATCAGCAGTTCCATCGTTCCCTCCTTGAATGGGGGTTGGCGTGCTGGCTTGATGTGACCTGGCTTGCGAGCGGAAAACGGAGATTCCCGGTATTGCACATGATCCACGCTTCACGGCCGGGGGCCGTGTTTCGTGACGCTTCGTCTGAAGACCGCTAGTACGAGGGCTTGCGGCGCCCCTATGCGGCTTTGCGTTCGTAGAACGTCAGCGGCACGGCCTGATGCTGGTCGCCGCGAACTCCGCAATGCGACGCGCATCCGCTTTCCAGCATCACATCACGCACGCTTTCTTCACACTTGCCGCAACACATGGCAACGCCCAGTTCGAATTGCAGTTCGTCGAAGGTGGAAGCGCCGTCGGCGATGGAAGCGCGAATTTTTCTGTCAGAAACTGATTTGCATACACAGACGATCATGGTCAACCGCGATAGCTAACGTTAATGCGAATTATTATCATTCCTTATGCGAGGGTTGGCAATAGGGTGCGTTGGTTTTTTTGGACGCTCGGACGAGACGTATAAGGGACGGGTCGGAGAGCCTTGATGGACGGGGCTTGTGCTTGCTGACAGCGCGGTGAAACCGCATGCCCGGGAGGGTTTTATCGAGTTGGATAAGGTCAATTTCTGCGAATTCTGCTGCCGGCAGTGACGTTGCGTCGCACTTGCGAGCGCTCAGGCCCTGCCGGATTCCAGCGCTCGGGTGCGGCGGGACGCAATGACGACCTGCTCGACATCGATATCGAGACCCAGCAGCGACGCCACCAGTTTCTGCTGCATCCGGCCGTCGTTGGTGGAGCAAAAGCGTGGTGCATGCGCATCGCGCGAGGGCGCCGCGCGCATGCCGTGCAGATCCAGCTGCCGTTCGAGTTGCCGCGCGATCGCAACGCTCGTGTCGATCAACGCAAGGCGGTCGCCCGCGATAGAGCGGATGGCCTGATCCAGGAAAGGGTAGTGCGTGCAGCCGAGCACGAGCGTGTCGGCGTTGGCATCGAGCATGGGCTGGATGTAGCTTCTCAGCAGCTCGATCAACTCAGGCGAGTCGATATCGCACCGTTCCACTGCCTGAACGAGCCCATGGCCCGGCTGAAGGATGAAACGGCAATCGGTTGAGTGACGCTCGGCCAGTGCCTGGAAGCGTGCGCTGCGCAAGGTGACCGCGGTCGCAAGCACACCGGCCACGCGCGTCTGTGACATCAGCGCGGCGGGCTTAATGCCCGGTTCCACGCCGATCATGGGGATGGGCAGCCGCTCGCGCGCCTGGGCGATGGACTGCGCCGTCGCCGTATTGCATGCGACGACGAGCGCCTTCGCACCCTGCGCAATCAGCCATTCGCCTATAGCCAGCGTCCGATCGGCTATGAAGTCATCATCGCGTTCACCGTACGGGGCGTAAAGCGAATCGGCGACGTAGATCAACTGTTCGTCCGGCAGCGCTGCGCGCACGGCGCGCAACACGGACAAACCGCCGAGGCCCGAATCGAAAATGCCGACCGGTGCATTTACGCCGAGCGAGCTCACGCCTGACGCGCTGGCATCGATCGATTCTAAAGAAGAACGAATTGCGTCGAGAGGCATTGCAGCGGCTGTTTTACTCGTTTTCGCCCATCATGGTCTGCTGATAGTTCTGGATGCCAACCTTGGCTACCAGATCGATCTGCGTTTCCAGCCAGTCGATATGTTCTTCGGTGTCATCGAGGATCTTGACGAAGATTTCGCGCGAGATGAAATCGCGAACCGACTCGCAATACGCAATGGCTTCCTTGCACGTGCTTTGCGAAATCTGTTCCAGCTTCAAATCGCACTGCAGGATTTCGAGCGTCTCTTCGCCGATCAACAGCTTGTGCAGGTCTTGCAGGTTCGGCAGGCCATCAAGCATGAAAATGCGCTGGATCAGCCAGTCGGCATGCTTCATCTCGCCGATGGATTCATCGTACTCATGCTTGCCGAGCTTCTCCAGGCCCCAGTGCTTGTACATGCGGGCGTGGAGGAAGTACTGGTTGATCGCCGTCAGTTCGTTCTTCAACTGCAGGTTCAGGTATTCGATCGCTTTTACGTCGCCTTTCATCGTGTTTCCTCGTGGGGCGTTATAGCCTTTTAAACATAACCGCTCGAGTTTAAAAAGCCAATATGAAAAATGGTGTTTTTCCCGTTATTCGCCGGGTTTAACGTTCATGCGCCAGGTGAATGAGAATGACAACAGTTCTCTTCACAGCGTCCTCAAAATGCAAGAGCCGGGCACGAGGCCCGGCTCTTATCGCTTCCGATTACTGGGGTAGGAGTTTAAACCCTCTACGCCGTTGCGACCGGAATTTTACCTATTTTTGCCTGCCATTCTTTGGGTCCCGTCTGATGCACGGACGTACCGGTTGAATCGACGGCGACCGTCACCGGCATATCCTGCACATCGAACTCATAAATGGCTTCCATGCCGAGGTCTTCGAACGCGATGACCTTCGCGCCGCGAATCGCCTTCGACACCAGATACGCCGCGCCGCCCACGGCCATCATGTACGCGGCCTTGTGTTTCTTGATCGCCTCGATGGCCGTCGGGCCGCGCTCGGCCTTGCCGATCATCGAGATCAATCCGGTCTGCGACAACATCATGTCGGTGAACTTGTCCATGCGTGTAGCGGTGGTCGGACCCGCCGGGCCGACGACTTCTTCACGCACCGGATCGACCGGACCGACGTAATAGATCACGCGGTTCGTGAAGTCGACCGGCAACTTTTCGCCCTTGGCGAGCATGTCCGAGATGCGTTTGTGCGCGGCGTCGCGGCCGGTCAGCATCTTGCCCGAGAGCAGCAGCGTCTGGCCCGGCTTCCATGCGGCGACTTGTTCCTTCGTCAGCGTGTTCAGGTCCACGCGCTGGCTCGTCTCCGTGTTCGCGACCCATTCGACTTTCGGCCATGCATCCAGTGACGGCGTTTCGAGCTTCGCGACGCCCGAACCATCGAGCGTGAAATGTGCGTGACGCGTCGCGGCGCAGTTCGGAATGATCGCGATGGGTTTCGATGCAGCGTGCGTTGGCGCGGCCATGATCTTCACGTCGAGCACGGTGGCGAGGCCGCCGAGACCCTGGGCGCCGATACCCAGGGCATTCACTTTCTCATGCAACTCGACGCGCAGTTCTTCGATCCAGTCCTTCGGGCCGCGTGCAATGACGTCCTGGATATCGATGGCGTCCATCAGCGATTCCTTCGCCATGACCATCGCCTTCTCGGCCGTGCCGCCGATGCCGATTCCCAGCATGCCGGGAGGGCACCAGCCGGCGCCCATCAGCGGCACGGTCTTCAGCACCCAGTCCACGATGGAATCCGACGGGTTCAGCATCGCGAACTTCGTCTTGTTTTCCGAGCCGCCGCCTTTGGCCGCGATCTGGACATCGACCTTGTCGCCGGGAACGATCTCGTAGTGGATCACGGCCGGCGTGTTGTCTTTCGTGTTCTTGCGCGCGCCTTCGGGCGGGCTCACGATCGACGCGCGCAGCACGTTGTCCGGGTTCAGGTAACCGCGGCGCACGCCTTCGTTGATCATGTCGGTGACGCCCATGGTGGCCGAACCTGACTCACTCGCCCACTGCACGTCCATGCCGACCTTCACGAACACCGTGACGATGCCCGTGTCCTGGCAAATCGGACGATGGCCTTCGGCGCACATGCGGCTGTTCGTCAGGATCTGCGCGATGGCGTCCTTCGCGGCCGGACTCTCCTCGAGTTCGTACGCGCGGCCGAGCGCCTGGATGTAGTCGAGCGGATGGTAAAAGCTGATGTGCTGCAGCGAATCCGCAATGCTCTGGATCAGGTCTTCCTGCTTGATGATGGTCATGGCTTGAACGTTGTGGGGACGGGCTAGATTGGGACTTTTTTTGGAAACTTCATCGTGACGTTTTGGTGCTTTCAGCGGCGCTTTGATTGGCGTCCGATCGATGCTGCTTCGACTTATTCGTGTGCCTTTGCAGGCGCTTCATGAAAGTGCTCAGGATGCGTGTGCGTGGTCAGGCGGTCGACCCACGCCATGATCAGCGCGGATGCAAGGAACGCGATGTGGATCAGCACTTGCCACATCACCGCGTGTTCCGAGTACTGGTCCGGATTGATGAACGTCTTCAGCAAGTGGATCGACGAAATGCTGATCAGCGCCATCGACAGTTTGACTTTCAGCACGCCGGCATTCACGTGATCGAGCCACTCGGGCTGATCGGGGTGACCTTCCACGCCGAGCCGTGAGACGAACGTCTCATAACCGCCGACAATCACCATGATCAGCAGGTTCGAGATCATCACTACATCGATCAGGCCGAGCACGACCAGCATGATGTTGGTTTCGTCGAGCGTCGTCATGTGGGTGACGAGGTGCCAGACTTCCTTCAGGAACAGCACCACGTAGACCGCTTGCGCCACGATCAGGCCCAGGTACAACGGGACCTGGAGCCAGCGGCTCATGAAAATGACGACGGGGAGCGGCTTCATCGGACGCCGGGGTAAAGGGGTGCCGGGGATGTTCGGGGATGCGGACATGAGCGGTGCCGGGTCGGTGAATGAAATGATCGGATCAGTAATGGGGTCCGGTCGGAGGCGTTGGACGCGCGAACAGCGGGCTCGTGGTCAGAACCAGCGCTAAAAACCAGAAAAGTCCGACATTGTAGCGCGATGAAGCGACCGGCCTGCGGGTCATCCCTAGGCGGGAGCCGTCAGGAAGTCATCGGCGGCGTGGTCTTCGTTTTCAGGCTCGCAAGCACGATCCCCGCGACCACGCAGGCGAGCGCGATACCGTGCGCGGCCGTCGGACGTTCGCCCAGGAACACGATGCCGTAAAGCGCCGCTGCGATCGGCAGAAGTCCGGAGAAGACGCCGGCCAGACTGCCATCGACGTGACGGATGCCTTTCATCCACAGCCAGAACGAAAAGATGCTCGCCGACAACCCGTACCACAGCACGAGGGTCCAGACGCTCAGGGTGACGCTCGCGTAGTCGAAGCTGAGAAGCGCCGAAAAGCCCAGCGGCAGCATCAGCAGGAAACCAAAGAAATGCGTGTAGGCGCAGATATCGATGGCCGGAAGCGTCTGTGTCAGGCGCCGCGAGAGGATCACGTAGAACGATTCGCAGCAGACCGCGCCGAGCACCATCAGGTTGCCGATGAGCGAGCCGTCCGAATGTGCGCGACCCGCTTCATGTGCGCCCCCCGCGCCGCCCGTGCTCTGTGCGACGTTGATCACGACCACGCCGGCGATTGCGAGCGCGATGGAAATCAGCGCGCGCCCGTTCGGACGTTCCTTGAGAAACAACCAGGAGAACACCGCGACGACCGCCGGAATGGTGCTCGTGATCACGCCCGCCGCGACGGCGCTCGTACGCTGCACGCCATTGAGCATCAGGAGCGTGAACATGAAGGTGCCGAACAATGCTTGCAGGAACAGGTTCGCCCATTCGCCGCGCTGAACCTTTCGCATTTTCGACGGACGCAGCAGCGGCCAGAGCACTGCCATCGCGATCACGAAGCGCAGCAGCGCGAACAGCGGGACGGGGATGAAAGCGACGATCGACTTGCCGACGCCGACATTGCTGCCGACCAGCAGCATGGCCGCGATGAGATAGAGCGCGTAACGATTCAAGCTGGAATCCGGACGACGAGTTCAGTTAACATGCTTATTGCCTTGGCTCTGGCAGCGCTCGCTTGCAAAGGGCATCATTGTATTGGCGCGCGGCGAGGGCGCATTGTAAAAGCGCTGGCAAGTACGTGTATACCCCGTGGCCTTTGATTGCAGTGCGTAAGTAGCGGGTAAGCCGCGGAGCTTATCTTCGCCGGTGAAGCATTCGCAAGGTAAGGATTGAACCTGAATGCGCGCATGCTGCGCTGCATCGTAAGTGACCGAACCGAAGAACCTGACGAACAGGCCGCGACCATGTTGCATGGGATTGGAGACATGGCATCACGCTTCGCACCGCGTCTGCCGCTCGCGCCTGCAAAAACATAGCGGCTTCTGAGCCATGCTCGGAAGCCGCAGATTCCAGAATCACCATCAAAGAAGAGGTTGTCGATGTCCGCGATTGAATCCGTACTCCAGGAACGCCGTATTTTCCCGCCATCGGCCAAAGCGTCCGAAGGCGCCGCGATTTCCGGCATGGACGCATACAAGGCTTTGACGTCCGAGGCCGAACGCGATTACGAAGGTTTCTGGGCGCGTCTCGCGCGCGAAACGCTCAGTTGGCACAAGCCGTTCACAACGGTTCTCGATGAATCCAATCCGCCGTTCTACAAGTGGTTCGAGGATGGCGAGATCAATGCGTCGTACAACTGCATCGACCGGCATGTGGAAGCGGGCAACGGCGAGAAGCGCGCGATCATTTTCGAAGCCGATGACGGCACTGTCACGAACGTTACGTATCAGGACCTGCTGCAGCGCGTGAGCCGCTTTGCCAACGCGCTGAAAAAGCGCGGCGTGAAGAAGGGCGACCGCGTGGTGATCTACATGCCGATGTCCATTGAAGGCGTTGTCGCGATGCAGGCCTGCGCGCGTATCGGTGCGACGCATTCGGTGGTGTTCGGCGGGTTTTCATCGAAGTCGCTTAACGAACGGCTCGTTGACGTGGGCGCCGTTGCGCTCATCACCGCCGACGAACAGATGCGCGGCGGCAAGGCGCTGCCACTGAAGAGCATCGCCGACGAAGCCATCGCCGCCGGCGGCTGCGATGCGGTCAAGAGCGTGATCGTGTACAAGCGCACCGGCGGCAAGACGCAATGGCACGAAGGCCGCGACGTGTGGATGCACGAACTCGTCGAGAATGAGTCCGACAAGTGTGAACCGGAATGGGTCAGCGCCGAACATCCGCTGTTCATCTTGTACACGTCCGGTTCCACGGGCAAACCGAAGGGCGTGCAGCACAGCACCGGCGGTTTCCTGCTGTGGGCTGCGCAAACCATGAAGTGGACCTTCGACGCCAAGCCCGACGACATCTTCTGGTGTACGGCGGATATCGGCTGGATCACCGGGCATAGCTACATTGCCTACGGACCGACGGCGATCGGTGCGACCCAGGTCGTGTTCGAAGGCGTGCCCACGTATCCGCATGCCGGGCGCTTCTGGGACATGATCGCGAAGCACAAGGTCACGATCTTCTACACCGCGCCGACCGCCATCCGTTCGCTGATCAAGGCCGCGGAAGCCGACTCCAAGATCCATCCGAAAAGCTTCGATCTGTCGACGCTGCGCATTCTCGGCACCGTCGGCGAGCCGATCAATCCGGAAGCGTGGATGTGGTATCACGAAAACGTAGGCGGCGGGAAATGTCCTGTCGTCGATACCTGGTGGCAGACCGAAACCGGCGGCCACATGATCACGCCGTTGCCGGGCGCGACGCCGCTCGTGCCGGGTTCGTGCACGCTGCCGTTGCCGGGCATCATGGCCGCTGTCGTCGATGAAACCGGTCAGGACGTGCCGAACGGGCAGGGCGGGATTCTGGTGATCAAGCGGCCCTGGCCGTCGGCATTGCGCACGGTCTGGGGCGATCCGGAACGCTTCAAGAAGAGCTACTTCCCCGAAGAACTCGGCGGCGCGTTGTATCTCGCAGGCGATGGCGCCGTGCGCGACAAGGACACCGGCTACTTCACCATCATGGGCCGTATCGATGACGTGCTGAACGTGTCTGGGCATCGGCTTGGGACCATGGAGATCGAGTCGGCGCTGGTATCGAATCCGATCGTGGCGGAAGCGGCCGTCGTGGGTCGTCCCGACGATACAACCGGCGAAGCCGTCTGCGCGTTTGTCGTGTTGAAACGCTCGCGTCCGGAAGGCGATGAAGCGAAGCAAATCGCCAATGAACTGCGCGCGTGGGTGGCGAAGGAAATTGGTCCGATCGCAAAACCGAAGGACATCCGGTTCGGCGAAAACCTTCCGAAGACGCGTTCGGGCAAGATCATGCGGCGCCTGCTGCGGTCCCTGGCGAAAGGCGAGGAAATCACGCAGGATGTCTCGACGCTGGAAAATCCCGCGATCCTCGATCAACTCGGCGAAGCGCGTTAACCGGTCACGCCATGCATCGGGATTGGGTGCGCATTGGCCGCGCGAAATGTGCCGGTTAGGCGCGTTTCACGCGGCCAATTGCTGGTCGAGTCGGCTTTCACATGGCGCGGCCTACCTAAAGCGCTTTCTGACAGCTTGCCGCTTGTCCCGCCAAACTGTTGAGAAGCTGCGGCCTCCGGCTGCCACAATTCAGGCGTGCAGCGTTACCTGCACGCCCTGCTGAACCAGCAGTTCGGTAGGTGCGCTCGAGTGCTCGTACACGCCGTATGTGATGCCGCCGACTTGCGCGGTCTCATGCAGTTGCCACTCGCCGTCAGCTATCCCTGCAACGTGGGCGTTCGACAGATCCACGCTATCGCCTTCCATGCCCCGTACCAGCATTTGTTGCTTGCCGTCGTTCCTGAACATATCGTGTTCCCCCAGGTTCAAGACGTCGACCAGTGAAAGCTTAAGCGTATTGTGCTGGCCGCCCAGATCGATGACTTCAATGCCGGAGATCTTGGCTGCTGCTGTTTTCCCGGTAAGTGATGTCAGGTCGATAAGTTGATGGTCACCCGCGAGGTTCAGTGTGTCGGCGCCGGAAGCGCTGCCCTGGATATGCGCCGTGCTTGCGTTGAAATACGTTGCCGGATCACCTGATAACACCACCGCGTGGCCGCTCGCCGTAAGTCCAGCAGTTTCGTGTTCTCCAACGGTTACCGG
>NZ_CAXTGZ010000042.1:0-19612 GCF_964243625.1 uncultured Caballeronia sp. | reverse complement strand
CAGCCGATACACCTTTGTGCGTATCGCGGGAATGACTCATTGTTCTCCTCCAAAGTGATTTGCCTGCGGATCGACTTGTCCTCTGAATTCCTTCGTGACGCATGGGACAACGAAGTTGAGCCGTATGGTGACAGCTTCCGGTGGCTTCGTGGGGAAGAGGGATAGCGTTGCAAGCACTCAGAAAGGCGATGCGGTTGCCAGGAGGTCTTGCCTGATACTCTGATCCGGGCGAATCGTTTCTAGTAGGGCGACGGCCTTGCGCCGCCGCTCTCGCGGATGGACTAATCCGCGTAGTCGGTTGAGCTCGACACCGCTTCCCACTCGCTGATTTCATCGGCGAGGGAAGACAACTTTTCTCTGACGAACTTCAACGCGTCGTTGCCGAGCAGCAGATGGACCGGCGGATTCGGCGAAGCAATGACCTTCAGCAGCGCCTGCGCAGCCTTGGCCGGGTCCCCCGCCTGCTTGCCGCTTTTTTCCTCGCGGGCGCGGCGGATGGGTTCGAACAACGCATCGTAATCGTCGATACTGCGGCCCGCGCGCACCATCGAACGTCCTGCCCAGTCGGTGCGAAACGATCCGGGCGCCACGGCGGTGACGTGAATGCCAAAGCCCTTCAACTCCTTGGACAAGGTTTCCGAAATTCCTTCGAGCGCGAACTTGCTGCCGCAGTAGTACGAAATGCCGGGCATGGTGATGAAACCACCCATCGACGTGACGTTGATGATGTGGCCCGCCCTGCGTTTGCGCATGGACGGTACGATCGCCTTGATCATCGCTACGGCGCCAAACACGTTGACGTCGAACTGACGGCGCATGTCCTCGAGCGGCGATTCTTCGAGCGTGCCTTCGTGACCGTAACCTGCGTTATTGATAAGGACATCGACAGGACCAATGTCTGTCTCGACCGATCGCACGGCGGGTTCGATTGCTGCGAAATCGGTGACGTCGAGCAGCAGGGGGTGCGCGCGATCCTGAGCCATCCGTTTGAAGGCGTTGGCCGCGACGCTGTCCCTCACGGTGCCTACAACGGTGTGGCCGGCATCGAGCGCCGCGCGTGCGAACGCCAGTCCGAAGCCCGAACTGACTCCGGTGATCAGGAAGATTTTCTTGGTGGTTTCAGTCATGGTCGTATCCAGGGTTGTGATGTGTGAAAGGAACGATCAAATAGTAGTTTCCATGCTCACCGCAAGCTATGTTCGATAGTCTGAAAGGCTTGCCTGATCCTATGATCCTCTGGACTCGACACATCGGCCGGTGCAAGATGAGGCTTCGCTCGATCCCAAATACGACGCCATGACCGACTTATCAGATTCCACTGATCCCATGGACGCATTGCGTCGCGAGACCAATGCGCTCTTGCTCGAACTCGCGCCGATCGAAGGCTATAGCCTGTGCGCGCTGCCCGACGTGCGCTTTCTCAGGTCGAACCGGCCGTTGACGCGCACGCCGGTGCTTTACGATCCCGGCATCGTGATCGTGTGCCAAGGGCGCAAACGGGGTTATCTCGGCGACGACGTTTACCTGTACGACGCGAATCAGTATCTGGTCGTCTCCGTTCCCTTGCCGTTTTCAATGGAAACCGAAGCGAGCGCAGAAGAGCCGCTGCTCGCTATTTATCTGCGTCTCGATTTCAGCCTCGCGGCCGAACTGATGCTGCAACTTGAAGAGCTCGACGCGGTGTCGTCGTCCGAACCGGCCGGCATGGCGACCACGCCACTCGATCTTCCGTTGGCGCGTACCGTCCTGCGTCTTTTGCATGCCATGCGCGATCCGCTTGAGGCGCAAGTGATCGGACCGTCGATTGTGCGAGAGCTTTATTTTCGCGTGTTTATCGGACAGCAGGGAGGTTCCATGCGCGCCGCGCTGAGCCGTCAGGGACACTTCGGCAAGATCTCGCGGGCAATCCGCAAGATTCACGCTTCGTTTGCTCAGGCGCTGACCGTCGAGGATCTTGCGGGGGAAGCGAACATGAGTATCGCGACGTTTCACGCGCACTTCAAGAGCGTCACGGATTCATCGCCGATCCAGTACATCAAGTCGACACGGTTGCATCAGGCGCGCTTGCTGATGGCGCGCAATGGCATGACGGCGGCGGGTGCGGCGGCGAGCGTGGGTTACGAAAGTGCATCGCAGTTCAGCCGGGAATTCAAGCGGCTGTTCGGAAGCAGTCCGCATGAGGAGGTCGCGCGCATGAAGCAGAACTTCGCGATGCCCGACCCGCTGCCGTCTTCAATCTTCGTCTCGTCGCATTAGGAAGTGGTCGTAATAGCCTTTCGTGTCCTGGCCGCCGACGTTGACGCCGCTTGCGTTGCTCACGCCTTCGCGAAGCATGGTCGCGCCCTGTTCGGACAGCACTGCGCGCGGGATGACTTGTGCATTCCATGGCAGATCTTTCAGTTTCGTACCAGTCTTGCTTGCCGAGCTGATTTGATTTGGATTACTTATTGTATTGTCGCCGCCGAAAGGGCTATAGCTCGAAGGAGCGCTGCCCCGGATCTCGATCGGCGGCAGGATCGCGTCTTCAGACACGGCCGGCCCTTGTTGCGCGATGGCCCGATCGATCTGCGCTGCACCGGCAAGCACGAGAAGGCCGGCTCTCAAGGAGTTTCGATTTGATTTCATATTTATTACACCCACTTTTTTGATTGCGAATATGCCGGAGCGCAGCGATGGATCGTGTGACTTTTTGCCGGACGCAATGTCAAATGATTCGCGTTAGCATTTGACGACTGCATGGCAATACGATTGGCGCTGCGGAGTTATTCCGCGCAGGGTCAATAAATTCTGGAAATTTTTTCGAGGGAAGTACGGGATGTCGGCAGGCGCTATCGAGCGCCGGCGCGTGGTCTTGGCTGGTTTGTTGCGAAGCGGTTGCTGCCGGTTTTTTTAGCGCGCGCCCGGCGGCGCTGTCTCAAACAATCCACGCACCGCGTTCAGGTACGTATCGAGCGATGGCCCGATATGGCTTCGGCACAGCGTCACGAGACTCTCGCGGCTGCCGCTTTCGATTGCACGAATCATGGCCCAATGTTCATCGCGCGCATTCATCAGATGCGGTTGGCTTGCGGACGTATA
Organism: uncultured Caballeronia sp.; assembly: GCF_964243625.1. Lineage (NCBI taxonomy): Bacteria > Pseudomonadati > Pseudomonadota > Betaproteobacteria > Burkholderiales > Burkholderiaceae > Caballeronia > uncultured Caballeronia sp. The sequence goes on along the minus strand of NZ_CAXTGZ010000042.1, from coordinate 16,534 downwards.
GAACCGCGCGCCATGCACCTTCTGCGCCGAGCTGCGGATCATCTCCGCAAGATACGGATTGCCGCATGCCGAGAACAGGCAATCGTGAAACGCCATGTTCGCGTGAAAAGCCGCGCGATAGTCCTTCGCTTCAACTGCCTGCGTGTGTTCGGTCTGGATCCGCGTCAGTTCCGCCACGAACTCCGGCGAGCCGGGCAGGGGAATCTGCTGAGCGGCGAGCATCTCGAGCGCCTCGCGCACTGAATAAATCTGGCGGATTTCTCCCGGGCTGAGAAGACGCACGGTCGCGCCCTTGTTCGCAATGTGCTCGACCAGTCCCATGCGTTCGAGCTCGAAGATGGCTTCGCGAATCACGTGCTTCTTGCAATCGAACTGGGCGCTCAGCTTTTCCTCGAGCAGACGCTGGCGCGGCATCAGCCAGCCGAGCACGATCTGCTCTTCGAGCGCTTTCACGATCTCTTGAACCTGATTCGTCGATGGTTTTCGAGTAGTCGTGTCTGTCATCTAAAACCTGTGGTCCGTTTGAAGGTTGGAAAGGCGTTACGTCCGATGTTCGCAATTCTAGCTGCAGGCGTCATTCCATCAGGCAAACGTTATCACTCAGCATCGTTGAATTATACGTCAACAAGATCATTGACAATCGAGTCAAAGAAAACGAGACTGGTCGCGTCGAACCATGTTGAAGCGGATTTTTGAAGCGCACGCCGCTCATTCCCCGGTTCGCCAAACCCCGCACGGTCAAGGCGCCGGCGCGGGACCATTGCTCAAACAACGGAGACAGGCGCGTGAAACAGCGGCTGAGCAGCAAGCGCATCATCATCACGGGTGCGGTCAACAACATCGGGAAAGCGGCGGTCGAAGCGTTCCTTTCGGAAGGTGCGAAAGTCGTGATTGGCGATATCGACGCCGAGCGCGGCAGCGCCGTCGCAGCCGAACTCGGCGCGAACGTGCGGTTCATTGCCGTGGACGTCTCGCGCGAGGAAAGCGTCGCGGACTTCATCAATGACGGCGCCGCGTGGCTCGGCGGCCTCGACGTCCTGGCGCAAAACGCGGGCGTGATGACGTCGGGCGATATCACGGCGCTCGATGCCGCCGCATTCGACCGCGTCTTCGCCGTGAACGTGCGAGGGCTCTTTTTCGGCGCGAAGCATGCGGTGCCGCATCTGCGCCAGTCGGGCGGCGGCTCGATCATCAATACAGCTTCGCTTGCCGGCAAACGCGGCCAGCCCGGACTCACCGTGTACTCGGCGTCCAAGGGCGCAGTGATCGCGTTTGGCACCACGCTCGCACTGGAACTGGCGCCATCGAACATTCGAGTGAATACGATCTGCCCCGGCTGGGTCGATACCGCGTTCAACGACCCGATCGTCGGATTCATGGGCGGACGCGCGACCCAGGACGACAAGGTCGCGACCTTCGTTCCGCTTGGCCGCCAGGGCCGGCCAGCCGAGATCGCGCCGCTCTTTGTCTTCCTTGCCTCCGATGAATCCTCGTACGTCAATGCGCAGGCCCTGCTTGCGGATGGAGGTGCGTTCAACTCGTAAGGAAACCGAAGCGTTATTGCTGGCTGGTTTCGCCACCCCGAAGTTTTTCAAGAACTCGTCGAAAACAACATATGTTTCCCTCGCCAGGAGGGATGACAGGAGATAGTCATGTACCGAAAGTGGTCAGTAGCCGCGCTGAGCGCAGCGTTGCTCGTCTCGGCAGTAACTTCAGCTGCAACGTCAGCGCACGCCGCCGATAAAAAACATCTCTACTTCGTCGCCAACGGGGCGGTGGATTTCTGGAAGCTCGCCGAAGCCGGCATGCGCAAAGCCCAGGCCGAATTGCCGAACTACATAATTGAAATGAAGTATCCGGAACAGTCGTCGGCGGCGGTCCAGAATCGCTTGCTGGATGACCTCGTTGCCAACGGCGCGGCCGGCATCATCCTGAGTTCGGTGGACCCCAAGACCCAGACAGAGGAGCTGAATAAAGTGGCGGGCCAGACGCTGCTCGCCACGACCGATGGCGACGCGCCCGACACGAAGCGCGCGTTTTATCTGGGATCGAGCAATTTCGATGCGGGCAAGCAGGCGGCGCAAATCCTGACGAAGGCCATGCCGAACGGCGGCAAGTGCGTGGCGTTCGCGGGCTTGCCGGGCGCCGACCTTGCCGTGCAGCGCATCAAGGGAATGAAGGAAGGGCTGCAGAATACGAAGATCACGATCGACAGCGTGCGCTCCGACGAGATGGATCAGGCGCGGGCGCAAAGCAATGCGGCCGATATCCTGACCGCGCGCAAGGACGTCAACTGCATGATCGGCATTTTTGCGTACAACACGCCGCAGATCGAGCTGGCCTTGCAGCAATCCGGCCGCGCCGGTCAGGTGACGGTGGTGGGCTTCGACAACGACCAGGGCACGCTCAACGGCATCAAGCAAGGCGTGGTGGCAGGAACCGTGGTGCAGCAGCCGTATCAATGGGGCTACCTCGGCATGAAGTACATGGCGCGCTACCTGGAAGGCGACAAGTCGTTCATCCCCAAGGATCACAAGATCATCGTGCCGACGCAGATCATCGACAAATCGAATGTCGATGGTTTCATTGCGCAGGTCAAGACGTGGATGGCGAAGAAGTGATGAGCGAGCCGCTGCCATCTCGCGCGCCGTTGCTGTCGCTGAAGGCTATCGCCAAGACCTATGGCGCGGTGCAGGCGCTGAAGGGCGTGAGCTTTCACGTCGATGCAGGCGAGGTCGTGGGCCTGATCGGCGAAAACGGCGCGGGCAAGTCCACGCTGATGAAAGTGCTCGGCGGTGTGATCGAACCCACGAGCGGCACGATCGCTATAGAAGGGCGCGAACATGCCGCGCTGAGCGTGCCCCAGTCGCTCGGCGCGGGTATCGCGTTCGTGCATCAGGAACTCAACCTGTTCGAGAACCTCGATGTGGCAGCGAATGTTTTTATCGGCCGTGAACCGCGCTATGGCGGCCCGTTGCGGCTCGTGGACAACAAGGTTCTGCATGCCCGCGTCACGCCGCTCCTGAAGCGGCTTGGCTGCGATTTTTCGGCGAGCACGCCGGTGGCGGATCTGTCGATTGCCCAGTGCCAGATGCTGGAGATCGTCAAGGCGCTGTCGCTCGATGCAAAGCTCATCATCATGGATGAGCCGACGTCGAGTCTCACCACGTCCGAGACGTCGCGATTGCTGGATATCGTCGGCGATCTTAAGAAAAGCGGCGTGGCGATCATCTTCATCACGCACCGCCTGTCCGAAATCGAGCAGTGCGCGGACCGCGTGGTCGCGCTGCGCGATGGCGCGCTCGTGGGCAGCCTCGATCGTGCGGAGATCCGGCACGACGCAATGATCCGGCTCATGATCGGGCGCAGTCTCAACACGCTCTACACGCCGCCGGAAACCGCGCCGCGCGCGCCCGTCCTGGAACTCGAAGCGTTTGCAACGCCGGCTTATCCCGCGCAACCGGTGACGGTTGCTTTGCGAGGCGGCGAAATCCTCGGCCTTGCAGGGCTGATCGGATCGGGACGCACGGAACTGGCGCGCGCGATCTTCGGTATCGACAAGCCGGCGGGCGGCGCGCTGCGTCTGAACGGCAAGACTGTCGTGATCCGCTCTCCGCGAGATGCAATCAGGCTCGGCATCTATCTGATCCCGGAGGACCGCAAGCATTCCGGGCTGATCCTGGACAGCAGCATCGCTGAAAACATCGTGCTTGCGAGCTTGCCTGCAGTCTCACGCGGCAATCTCGTCGATACCCGCAACGTGCAGCGCGTGGCAGAAGAACAGCAGAAGTCGCTGCGCATCAAGGCGCCTTCCGTGGATGTTCACGCGGGCGCGCTGTCCGGAGGCAACCAGCAGAAGGTGGTGCTCGGCAAGTGGCTGTGCATGCAGCCGAAACTCGTCATCTTCGACGAGCCCACACGCGGTGTCGACGCCGGCTCAAAGAGCGAAATCTACGCTTTGATGCGCAAGCTCGCTGACCGGGGCGTGGCGATCCTGATGATATCGAGCGACATGGAAGAGGTGATCGGCGTAAGCGATCGCGTGGCGGTCATGCACGAGGGCGCCATCGCCGGCATTCTCGGACGGGACGCGCTCAGCGAAGCGAGCATCATGCATCTCGCCGTCGGCGAAACGGTCCAGACGGTTCATTAAAACAGGCAGACATCATGTTGAAGAAAGACTTGGGCCTACTCGTGCTCATCCTGGTCGTCGGCACGATCGTGGCGATCATCAACCCGCGTTTCATCTCGCCGGCGAATCTTTCGAACACGGCGAACCTCATCGGCTTGTTCGGGTTGTTTGCGATCGGCGAGGGATTCGTGATCATCACGGGCGGCATCGATTTGTCGATCGGATCGGTGTTCGCGCTGCTCGGCGTGATCTTCATGACGCTTCTTTCAACCGATGGCGTGAACTGGATCGTCGCCACCGTGCTGATGGTCGTCGCGGGACTGGTGATCGGGCTGGTCCACGGTTTCCTCGTGACAAGGCTGCGCATGCAGCCGTTCGTGGTCACGCTTTGCGGCTTGCTGATCTATCGCGGCGCGGCGCGTTATTACACTGATGACGGCACTGCCGGCTTCGAGTTCGGCCAGACCTTCCCGACGCTGGAACGGCTGACGACGGGTCATATCTGGGGCGTGCCGAACAGCTTTATCGCGTTCGTGGTGATTGCGGCGATCATGGCCGTGGTCCTGCACAAGTCGGTGTTCGGCCGTTACCTTTTCGCGGTCGGGAAGAACGAAGAGGCGGCGCGTTATTCGGGCATCAACACGCGGGCGGTGGTGATTGCGTCGTACGTGATCTGCTCGGGACTCGCGGGCATCTCGTCCGTCTACTTCGCCATGTACACGCGCTCCGTTGCGCCCGCGTCGCATGGAACGTTCTACGAGCTTTATGCGATCGCTGCCGCGGTGCTGGGCGGCTGCTCGCTGCGCGGCGGCGAGGGTTCGATACTCGGGATTGCGCTCGGTGCGGTGCTGCTGCAGATCCTGCAGAATCTCGTCAACCTGCTGGGGATTCCGTCGTCGCTGAATTTTGCCGTCATGGGCGGCGTGATCGTGCTCGGCGTGCTGATCGATGGCCAGTTGAAAGCGCTGCGGCAACGGCGCGCGGCGTTGCGTCCCCCGGCGGAACAACAAGTAACCGTGAAGGCGTGACACGCTTTGCGGCACGTACGATCACACGGATACCCACGGCATGAGCCAGACACCACCAAGACCACTGAACCCGGACAAACGCGACGACACCGGTCTCGCCGCGTTCTACAAGGAACTGACCACGCAGGAGCGGCGCACCTTCTGGACATGCTTTACCGGCTGGGGGCTGGATGCGCTCGACTTCATGATCTATCCGCTCGTGATCGGCACCATCATGACGTTGTGGAAAGTCGATACCGGCATTGCGGGCCTGGCGGTGACAGGTACGCTGCTGACATCGGCTATCGGCGGCTGGCTTGCGGGGTATCTCGCCGACAGGATCGGCCGCGTGAAGACGCTGCAGATCACTGTTGCGTGGTTCTGCATCTTCAGTATTGCGTGCGCGTTCGTGCAGAACTTCGACCAGTTGATGATCGCACGGGCCATTCTCGGTTTCGGTTTTGGCGGTGAATGGGCGGCGGGCGCCGTGCTGATCGGCGAAACGATCCGGCCGCAATTCCGGGGCCGCGCGGTAGGCGTGGTGCAATCGGCGTGGGCGGTGGGCTGGGGCGCGGCGGTTCTGTTGCAAGCGGGAATGTTCTCGGTCTTCCCGCCCGAAACCGCCTGGCGCGCCATGTTCGCATTCGGCGTGCTGCCTGCGCTGCTGCTGGTCTATGCGCGGCGGCATGTCAGGGAACCCGAGATTGCCGACCGCGCCCGAAAACAACGCGCAATCGATGGCGATGCACCGTCGCTCTGGGAGATCTTTCGTCCTGGCACGCTGAAAACGACGATCCTCGGATCGGTTTTCATGATGGGATGCCAGGGCGGTTATTACGCCATATCGACGTGGATTCCGACTTTCCTCAAGACCGAGCGGCATTTGACCGTCATCAATTCGACCGGCTATCTGGGCTTCCTGATTACCGGAAGTTTTTTCGGTTATCTGTTCGGCGCGTGGATGGCGGACCGTTTCGGACGCAAGAAACTCTTCGTGTCGTTTTCGATAGCGGCGATCATCGTGGTGCTCGCCTACACGCAGTTCACGATCAGCAACGAAGCGATCCGCTGGCTCGGTTTTCCGCTCGGGTTCTTCTCCAGCGGTTATCTTGCGGGCGTGGGATCGTTTCTCTCAGAACTTTATCCGACCCGGCTGCGCGGTTCCGGCCAGGGCTTCTGCTACAACTTCGGCCGGGGCATGGGCGCGCTTTTCCCTGCGCTTGTCGGCGCGTTTTCGGTACGCTTCGGACTTGCAACCGCCATCGCGATCTTTGCCGTGGTGGCTTACGCGCTGCTCCTCTTGAGCGCGGCGCTGCTTCCCGAGACGCGCGGCATTCAACTGGATGACATCAAATGACGGCTACCGAAACAAGCACCGCGCCGCTTTGTCCGGGACCCGCGCCGGTCCAGCCGCGGGCATCGGCGTTCGAGATGCCCGCCGGCGCGGTCGATACCCACGCGCACGTGATCGGCGGACCGCCGGCTCATCCCTGGATGCCGGATCGCGCTTACACGCCGCCACCCGCCACGCCCGAGGCTTATCTGAAGATGCTCGATGACGTCGGCTCGCAGTACGGCGTGCTGATCCAGGTGAGCGTTCACGGGCAGGACAACACGCTGATGCTCGACACGTTGCGTGCGCATCCCGAACGCTTGCGCGGGGTCGTCGTGCCGGCGCTCGGACTTCCCGATGCACACTATCAATCGATGAAAGACGCCGGCGCGGTCGGCCTGCGCCTGAACGTGCTGTACGGCGGCGGTGGCGTGAGCCTCGCGCAGCTTGCCGAGTACGATGCCCTCGCGCGCGACTGGGGCTGGCACATGCAGTTCCTGCTGGACGCGCGGGAGTTGCCGGCCATTGCGCCGCGGTTCAGGAAGCTGCAATCGACGATTGTTGTCGATCACATGGGCCACATCCCCACGTCCGAAGGCGTCGAATCGGCGGGCTTTCGCGAACTGCTCGCACTCGTTCGCGACGGCGCCTGGGTCAAGGTCTCGGGCGCATATCGGCTGAGCGCCGGGGAACCACCGTATGCCGACACGCTCGGCTATGCGCAGGCGCTGATCGATACCGCGCCCGATCGTTGCGTGTGGGGTTCGGACTGGCCGCACGTCGCGACCTGGACCACCATGCCGAGCGTCGCACAATTGCTCGATACGCTTGCGCTCTGGGCGCCGGACCCCGCCGTGCGCACGGCGATTCTTACCACTAACGCACACAAGCTCTACGGCTTCGCTAACCACTAAAACCATGTCAGAAAAATCCTCCACGGGTCTTCGCAAAGGCCTGACCAGCTACGGCGACAGCGGCTTCTCGCTCTTCCTGCGCAAGGCGTTCATCAAAGGCGCCGGCTACACCGACAGCGCGCTCGATCGCCCCGTGGTCGGCATCGTCAATACGGGCAGCGCGTACAACCCATGCCATGGTAACGCGCCGCAACTGATCGAGGCGGTCAAGCGCGGCGTGATGCTGGCCGGCGGCCTGCCGATGGACTTCCCGACCATCAGCATCCACGAAAGCTTTTCATCGCCGACGAGCATGTACCTGCGCAACCTCATGTCGATGGACACCGAGGAAATGCTGCGCGCGCAACCCATGGACGCCGTCGTGATGATCGGCGGCTGCGACAAGACGGTGCCGGCGCAACTGATGGGCGCGGCATCGGCGGGTCTCCCGGCCATTCAACTGATCACCGGATCCATGCTGACGGGTTCGCATCGTTCCGAACGTGTGGGCGCGTGCACGGATTGCCGCCGTTATTGGGGCAAGTTCCGCGCGGAAGAGATCGACGAGCAGGAGATCGCCGATGTCAACAACCAGCTCGTCGCGAGTGTGGGGACATGTTCGGTGATGGGCACCGCAAGCACGATGGCGTGCATTGCAGAGGCCTTGGGCATGACCGTGCCTGGCGGTGCATCGCCGCCCGCCGTTACCGCCGACCGCATGCGCGTGGCGGAACTGAGTGGCGCGCAGGCCGTGAAGATGGCGCATGAACGGCTGACCATCGACAAGATCCTGACGCCCGATGCATTTCATAACGCAATGCGCGTGTTGCTTGCAATCGGCGGATCGACGAACGGCATCATCCATCTGACGGCGATCGCCGGGCGTTGCGGGCTCGAAGTCGACCTGAAGGCGCTCGACCGGATGGGCCGCGATACCCCCGTCCTGGTGGACCTGAAGCCGTCCGGGCAGCATTACATGGAAGACTTCCATCATGCCGGCGGCATGGCCACGCTGCTGCGCGAACTCAAGCCGCTGCTCAAGCTGGATGCGCTGACCGTCACGGGCCGCACGCTTGGCGAGGAAATCGAACTCAGCGGACCGGGCTTTGCGCAAGACGTCGTGAAGACGCGCGAACGGCCGATCTATCCGCAGGGCGGCATTGCCGTGCTCGAAGGGAATCTTGCGCCGGGCGGTGCGATCATCAAGCAATCGGCGGCGCATCCGGACCTCATGGAACACACCGGTCGCGCGATCGTCTTCGAGAACGCCGATGACATGGCGCTGCGCATCGATTCCGACGATCTCGATGTCACCGCCGACGACATCCTGGTGCTCAAGAACATCGGACCGAAGGGCGCGCCGGGCATGCCGGAGGCGGGCTATATTCCGATTCCGAAAAAGCTGGCGAAGGCGGGGGTGAAGGACATCGTCCGGATCTCCGATGGCCGCATGAGCGGCACCGCGTTCGGCACGATCGTGTTGCACGTGACGCCCGAGGCCGCGATCGGCGGGCCGCTTGCCCATGTGCACAACGGCGACCAGATCCGCCTGAGCGTGGCGAATCGCGAGATATCGCTGCTCGTCCCGGAGGAAGAACTGGCGCAACGCGCGCTCGATGAACCCGTCGTCGTGCCGACAGCCGGGCGCGGCTACCGGAAGCTCTTCCTGGAAACGGTGACACAGGCGGACAAGGGCGTGGATTTCGATTTCCTGCGTGCGGAGCATTTCACCGGATCGACGCCGACCATCGAGTGATGATCGACGAGCTTCACGAGTCTGCAGAGTAGGCGATGTCCTTTTGCGCTTCAAGCGCCTTCAGCCGTTCCGTCAGCGCCGCGCGGATCGACTCGTAGGCGGTGCCACCCAGCGTCAGGCGCAAGGGCGGGTGCGCCGAGTCGGCGGCGGCGATCATCGCGTCGACGGTCTTGCCCGCGTCGCCGCGAATCGCGAAGCTGTTGGTCGCGATTGCTCGCCGTACATCGCCCGCCGGCGTGTCTTCGTACTCGGGCATGGGCTTGGCGTGGTCCAGTCCGGCGCCGAACTGCGTGCTCGTCGGTCCTGGCTCCACGATCACGAAGTCGATGCCAAACGGCGCCACTTCCTTCGCCACCGACTCCACGAAGCCTTCAATACCCCATTTCGTCGTGTGATAAAGGCTGAAGTTCGGATAGGCGATCTGTCCGCCCTCCGATGAAACCTGGACGATCCGGCCGCCGCCCTGGGCGCGAAGATGCGGCAGCGCCGCGCGGATGACCTGAATCGAGCCGGTGAGATTGGTCGCGATTTGCCGGTCGATCTGCTCGTCGGTCACCTCTTCGCCTGCGCCGAACAGACCATAACCCGCATTGCTCACAACGACATCGATACGGCCCGCGGCTTCGAACGCCCCGGCAATGCACGTCCGGGTCGCCCGGGTATGGGTGACATCGAGCGTCAGTACGTGAAGGCGGTCGTTGTATTGCTCCTTGAGGTCGTCGAGCGCGCCATCGCGGCGCAGCGTTGCGACGACTTTGTCGCCTCGCGCGAGGAGGCGCTCGGCGAGCAGCCGTCCAAGGCCGGAGGATGTGCCGGTGATAAGCCAGGCTTTTGTCATGATGTCTCCCAAAAGTCGTCGGATCGGATTGCCTGAGACCCATTCTAGGTGCCGATGATTGGTGAGAGAAGCCGCTATAGTGTGCATGCCCTCGTGAAAAATCGACACCAATGACCAAACCCACGCTTGCCGATCTCACTGCGTTTTCTGCCGTCGCGGCGCATCGGAGTTTCCGCCGCGCCGCCGATGCGCTCGGCGTGTCGCGGTCATCGCTGAGTCATACGATGCTCGCGCTGGAGCGCCAGTTGGGCGTGCGCCTGCTCAATCGCACCACGCGCAGCGTGGCGCCCACGGAGGCCGGTGAAGCGCTGCTGGTGCGCATCGAGCCCGTGCTGCGCGATCTCGATGAAGCGCTGGACGCAGTCGCCGATGCTCGCGGCAATCCGAGCGGCATGCTGCGGATCAACGCCAACGAGGGCGCTGCGAGGATCCTGCTGAAAGCCGCGGTGCCGCGCTTTCTGGAACGCTTTCCCGGCATGGCGCTGGATCTGGTGGTGGAGGGCCGGCTCGTGGACATCGTGGAACAGGATTTCGATGCCGGCGTGCGGCTCGAGGAGTCAGTGCCGCGTGACATGGTGGCGGTACGCATTGGCGGCGACTTGCGTTTTGTCGTGGTCGCGGCGCCCTCGTATCTTGCGGGACGAAAGCCGCTCATCACACCCGATGACCTTCGCGAGCACGCCTGTATCCGGCAGCGCTTGCCGAGTGGCAAGCGGTACCGATGGGAATTCGCAAGGCGCGGCGAGGAAGTGCTGGTCGATGTTCCCGGCGCGCTCACGCTGGATAACAACGGGCTGATGGTCGAAGCCGCGTCCGATGGACTGGGCCTGGCCTACGTGCCGGAAGCAGCCGCACGTGACTGGCTGGACGATGGCCGGCTGGTGCTCGTTTTGCAAGAGTGGTGCCCGTTCATTCCGGGCTTGTGTTTGTACTATCCCGGACATCGGCACGTGCCGGCCGGATTGCGGGCTTTTATCGATGTGCTCAAGGAGGTTAATGGCGACGCTTGAAAGCGGGCCGGAGGATTCCCGGCCCGTTCCATGAAAACGATCAAGCCGCCTTGATCAGCCCTAGCTGCTGCAGTGCAGTCACGCCATCGTCCAGACCGGTCTCTTCAACGATCATGCCGCCTTGCAGCCGGAGCACGGTCGTCCCCGTGAAGCGCATTGTCCGGCCGGTCGCGGCAGGCAGTGCGCCGATGAGAAAGTCATCGAACGCCTGACCGGTGTGCGTGCCACCGCCTTCCCAGCGGCCGACCACGTAATCGCCTTCCGCGATCAGATCGGCCGTGCCCCAAAAGTTGAGATTTGGGAATGCGGCGCGAAAACCGGTCATGAACGACTTGATGTCCTCGCGGCCACGGCGCGACTCGTGCAGCGAATACTGCAGGAGCATGTCGGGTGCAGCGAGTTCATCGACGATACCGAGGTCGCAGGTCTCGCCCCAAAAACGAGTGAACCAGCGGCCGACGATAGCCTTGTTGTCATCTTGCCTGGACATGGTGATTCCTCATTGAATGTGCTCGGGAAAGAGAAGCACGTTCGCCTCTCCTTGCCTGAAGACTATCGATGCAGGCATGCACCAGCGTCTCGTTTCTTGCTGCAACACTCGAAGAATCACTACGGAGAACCAGCATGATGAAACCAACGCTTCATTCCCGATCAAGCCAGCTATCCAGCGCCACGCGAAACGCGACGGCGGCGATCACGGGCACGGTCAGCATCATGACGATGCCGAAGTTTTCGATCGCATCGCCGTACAAGACCGTGTGATATAGCACGACGCTGGAGACCGCAACGAGGGCGACGAAGCCCGCGATCACCATCAGGATATGGCGCACGGCCTGGGACGGCTGCCAGCGCTTTTGTCGTCTGGCGGTATCGATGTCAGGTTTTTGTGGGTTTTCTGGCATAGCAGGGCGCCTGACTGTACGGACCGCATTCGCCGGCCCGGCCGGCGCGCAACAGGCATGTGACTGAGTAGATAAAGCTGCATGTTACTCGCGTTTGCCGGCCCTTTACCAACGCGCAGCGGTCCTTTCAGATTACCGTAAATTCCCGCTATCGAACGATGTCCTGCATTTCTTCCACCGACGGAATCGCGCTGAACGTCCCGGTCCGCTCGACCGTCAGCGCGGCGGCGCGCTGCCCTGCCTGGATGGCGTCGTCGAGCGAGGCGCCTCGCGCAAGCGAGCCGACCAGCACCCCTGAGAAAACGTCGCCCGCACCGGATGTATCGGAGGCTTTTACCGGCCGTGCCGCGAAGTTCGACGCGCCTTCGTGCGTCGAAAGCAGGCAGCCTTCAGCGCCCAGGGTCACGATCACCCAAGCCGGCCCCTTCGACTGCAACCACGCCGCCGAATCCTTTACGTCGACACCTTTTGCGATGTCCAGGATTTCGCCCTCGTTCGCGATGACACCGTCGCACTTCTCAAGCGCTTCGGTGCTGTCCCAGTGCCACGGCGCGGCGTTGATCACGACTTTCGCGCTGCGCGCGCGAGCCAGATCGGCGACCGCGTTGGTGCTGGCAAGAGACAGGTTGCCTTGCATCAGCACGTAGTCTCCCGCTTGAACGTCTGATAGAGACGCCGTGAGACGTTCCGCGCTGCTCGCCTGCGTGCAACCGATCGTGGTGATGATCGAGTTCTCGCCGTCGGCGGTCACCGTGAGGATCGAGACATCCGTATCACAAGACAATTTGATCAGACGCAGATCGTCGAACGCTTCTCGAAGCAGCGCGTTCTCGATCTCGATGCCGGCAGCATCGCCGCCTATCGCCGAGACGAACACGACCTTCGCGCCCGAACGCTGCGCCGCCACCGCCTGATTCAGCCCCTTTCCACCGGGTGCGCGAGCGATCGATTGCGCCAGAACCGACTCGCCCGGGCGCGGTGCGCGCCGGACATTGAGCGTCACATCCGACACTGCATTGCCCACCACGAACACACGTTTCATGAACGGGCCTTGTTTGCAGCGGCCATGAATTCATGCACGCGATCTCGATCGACGTCGTTCCACCACAGCCCGTCTTTCTTGAGGAAGCTCGCAACGATGACGGCATCGGCAATGGAAAACATGTCGCCAATGTTCGCCGGCGTGACGCCCGATCCAACGACCACGGGCAGCGACGTTCCCTTGCCGATAGCCGCGAGTTCATCGAGTTGCGCGGAGTCGCCCGTTCGCTGGCCCGTCGCCACGGCTGCGTCGGCATCGAAGAATTCCACGTCGCGAGCGAGTTCGGGGATCGAGCGGTCGCCCGTGATGGCGTGCGCGCCGTGCTTCACGTGGACGTCGGCGAAGATCTTGATGTCCCTTGCATGCAGCCACGAGCGGTAACGTGTCGCCTGCGCGGCGGGACCCTCGACAATACCCTCGTTGGCCACGTATGCGTTCGCCCACTGGTTCACACGAATGAACGACGCCGACGCCGCCTTGGCAATTGCAAGCGCCTGGATTGCGCCGTTCGCGAGCACGTTGATGCCGACAGGGCATTTCACCGTGCGTTTGACGGCTTCGGTAATCATGGTCATTGCCGCAACCGTTTCCGGGCCGATACTGTCCGGCTTGCTGAACGGAATATCGCCGTGGTTCTCGACCATCAGTCCGTCGACGCCACCTTCCACGAGCAGACGCGCTTCGTTGCATGAGAAGGCGATGATGTCCTCCATCCGCTCTCCGTCGTAGCGCGCGGAGCCGGGCAGCGGAAGACAATGAAGCATGCCGATGACCGCTTTCTTGCGGCCGAACAGCGTGGCGATGGCATTGGGTTTTTCATTCAAAACGAGCTTGTGCGACATACATGTATCCCTGGTTGACGACTATTCGTACGCGGCGCTGTGGAAGCCGATTTCAAGCGAAAGGGCTTTGGAGAAGATCTCGTTTGCACGCCCGAAATCGAACTTGGCGGCAGGGAGGGTGTCGATCTCGTTCTTGAGCCACGCGGCTTGATTGAGGAATGCGATGTCGGTGTGCAGCAGGACCCAGGCCCTGACGTTTGGATCCGCGATGTGAGTGCGCGCCGCCGCTTGGCACCACTCGGCGTACATCCACTCGGCGCACATCATCGCGACGACGACGTCGTGGTAAGACCCGTTGGCCGCGATCTCGAGCATGCCGGAGTTGAATGCAACAACGCGGGCGGGCAGGGTATCGAGGTCCGAAACAGGACGCACATCCAGTGCGTCGAACACGGCTTCGAAATAAGGAATCTGCTCAGTCGATAAAGCGTGCAGCACGCCCGAAAGCCAACGCTTCCTGCCCAGATCCGGCGCCTTGACGAGCGCGTAGCCAAAGATCGTGATGGCGGTTTCGACAAACAAATGTTCGTATCGAAGGTAGTTGTGAAACACATTTTTTGCAAGCGAATCGTTCTTGATGTCTTCGACGAACGCATGCGCCTGCATCTCGTTCCAAAGGGCCAGGTTCTTTTCTCGCAACTGGTCTGAATGGGATTGAAGCTCCATCATTTCTTTCCTTTTTTTGCCGTGCGCAGTTTGCTGAAGACGCGCGTGTTCGACCAGATTGCAAGAAGGATGATCACCCCTGTCACGATCTGGGTAAAGAAGGGCGATACATGCAAGAGGATCAGTCCGTTTCCAAGCGTTGCGATTGTCAGTGCGCCGAGGACCGTGCCGACCACCGTCGCGCGTCCGCCCATCAGCGAAGTGCCGCCCAGCACCACCGCCGCGATGACATCGAGTTCGAATCCGGATGCCGCATTCGAGGAGCCCGATCCCAAACGCGACGCGAGCATCAGCCCCGCTATAGCGGACGCAGCGCCGGAGATCACGAATACCGATGCCTTGATGCGCAGCGCCGGCATGCCGGAGCGGCGTGCCGCCTCGGCGTTGGAACCGACGGCAATGACCTGGCGGCCGTACCGCGTACGGTTGATCGTGATGTAGCCAATCAAGGCCGCAATAATCGCGATGATGGCCGGCACCGGAATGCCCGCGACCGTGCCGGCTCCGAAGAAGTCAAAGCCCGTTCCTGATTCAATGGGTATCGAGAATCCCTGAGTGGAATACAGCGCGATGCCGCGCAACGTGGAAAGCCCGGCAAGCGTGACGATGAATGACGGTATCGCCTGGCTCGCAGAAAACCAGCCCTGCACGAGACCAATGACTGCGCCCAGCAGTATCGTCACAAGAATAGCGACAGGCCACGAGAGACCGGCTTGCATCAGGATCGCAGCGAGCGAATTCGTCAATGCGACGACCGAGCCCACGGACAGGTCGATTCCTCCCGTGGCAATGACAAACGTCATTGCAATCGCGACCACCAGCATGGGCGCAAGCTGCCTGAGAATGTTCAGCAGGTTGGCAGTGGTCAGGAAGGTGGGCGTTGCGGCACTGAACAGGATGCAGCATGCAATAAAGAACACCGCAATCGATGCGACCTGCGCATGTGCAAGAAGCATGTCCCTGTACTTCGAGCCTTTTTCCCGCTCGGTATAAATGGAGGTGCTCATCGGTGCTGCTCCCCAACGATCAATTGAACCAGCTCTTCCAGCGTCGTATCTTTCACCCGGCGCTCGGCGACCTTCGTGCCCTCGTACATGACGGCGATCCGGTCGCATACGCGAAAGAGATCCTGAAGCCGGTGAGTGATCAGCACGACGGACACACCTTGCGCCTTTACGCGATTGATCAACGCGAGCACGGCCTCGACTTCGGCAACGGCAAGCGCCGAGGTGGGCTCGTCCATGATCAACACGCGCGGTTCGAACGATGCCGCTCGCGCAATCGCAATCGCCTGGCGCTGACCGCCCGAAAGCTGCTCGACGTTCGCGTTCAGGTCAGGAATGCGGATCTTGAGATTTGACAAGAGCCGTTTTCCCTCTTCGAGCATTGCGCTTCGTTTCAGAAAGCCCTTGTTGCAAAGCTCGCGTCCGAGAAAAAGATTGCCGGCGACATCGATAGCGTCACACAAGCTCAGGTCCTGATAGACCATTTCGATGTGACGCGCACGCGCATCGGCGGGGCTGGTCAGCTTGACGGGCTCCCCTCCCACCAATATGTCTCCGCTGTCCGGAATGTAGGTCCCGGCCATGATCTTCGTGAGCGTCGACTTTCCCGCTGCGTTGTCTCCGATCAGGCCGAGACATTCGCCGGGGTACAAGTCGAGGTCGACGCCGCGCAGTGCCTGGAACGAGCCAAACGAAATCTTGATGTCGCGCAATGAAAGTACGGGCTGGCCAAGCGCCTGGTCCGCGCGTTCCTGAGTTTCAAGCTGTTCCATATCCGGTCACTTTTTGAAGGCAGCACGATAAGGATCGACGTTCGCCTTCGTGACGACAGCGAGCGGCACTGAGATCGTGGTCTGAACGGTTTTCCCTTCATGGACGTCGTTAAGCGCCTGAATCGCAGCGCGGCCCATGGCAGCGGGGTCCTGTTGCACGACACCCAGCACGACCCCGTTGTCGATTCCCCGGATGACTTCCGACGCAAGGTCCCATCCGACGACCTTGATCTTCTTGTTCATGCCTTGTGCATTGATCGCCGCGATGGCGCCAAGCATGGCGGGCTCGCCGGTTGCATAGATGACATTGATATCCGGGTTCGCCGTAATGAGATT
>NZ_CAXTGZ010000041.1:0-19621 GCF_964243625.1 uncultured Caballeronia sp. | reverse complement strand
CGATGAGCAATGCATGGATTTATCCTTTCATTATTTTAGGTGGTGTGTTGCAGGCGGCCGGTGCACCAATCAACGGCGTATTGAAGGCATCGTTGGTCAACCCGTGGCTGGCATCGGCGGTCTCTTTCATGCTGGTCACTTTCCTTGCCATAGCGCTGTTCTGGATACAGCCAACCCCGCTCCCGACGCTGACTGAGCTCAAGGACATGAAATGGTGGGCACCGTTGGGCGGCATTGTGGGAGCCGTGGCTGTATTTGCGGGCTTGACATTGGTCCAAAAGGTTGGCGTCGGAGCAATCAACGGGCTGACCATCTGTGCGAACCTGATAGCCTCGATTGTCATTGACCACTTCGGTCTGATCGGTGTGCCGGACCATCCGCTGAGTTGGTTAAGGGCGCTTGGAGCCGTTCTCATGGTAGGTGGCGTGGCGCTGGTGATGAAGTTTTAAGTGTCATTCCAAGTGCCATTGCCATTGCCATTGCCACGGTTGATCGCGGGTGTTCGTCCTGCAAGTTGCGTGTACTTGCCGCCCATGATCGCGCGTGTCGATGCCTGGACTGCGACCGTGCCACCGCTTGCATAGACGTCGCCCGATCCAGGCGCGTTGCTCTATGCGAGCAATCAGCTTTCCACTCTGAACCAGCGTGCCCACCTGTATAGGCATTCGACCGGGTTGTCGCCAGCGCACCTGTTCCGCACATGGTGTTTCGCCATGTGTCGAATGCGTGAGGCGGCCCTAGCCTGGGAATCGTCAAGGACTGGAGAGCCCGCGTTCAATGCTGTTGTCCTGACTACGGCACGTCGCTGGTCGGCGCTCCGGGACGGCTGGCGAGTTTCCAGCGAGCACTGGAGCGCAAACGCACTATTTTTTCTAGCGCGTTTGTATCTGGTGCCGCATCACTCGCTGCACCTACACTTCCAATCACACGGTGCCACTTTGCTCCGTGTTGTTAATCCACCCTAAGGAGCATTCATATGAACAAGAATAAGGTCGACGGAACGCTTAAGCAGATCAAGGGCTCGGTGAAGGAAGCGTTGGGTAAAGTGACCGGAAATACGTCACTGGAAGTTGAAGGGGTTGCTGAAAAAACTGCAGGAAAAGTGCAGGAAGGCGTCGGGAAGACGCAGGAGAAAGCCAAGGACATCGCCGATAAAGCAACCGGCAAGGACTGATTCCCGGCATTCGATGACCGGGGTAGATCGACCATCGAAAGTCATCGATGATTCGTCATCCGAAACACTAAAGTAACGAGGTAATCATGTTTGAGAAAGCGGAAGGATCGATCAAAGAAGCTGCTGGGAAGGCGCAAGCCGCGCTCGGCAACGTCACGGGCGATAACGGGTCGCAACTGGAGGGCCGTGCGCGTCAAGCTGCTGGCATAGCTCAGCAATCGTATGGCGAGGCGCTCGACACCGTGCGTGGTGCGACCAAGAGTAACCCGGTGGCGTCGTTGGCGCTTGTCGCAGCGGTGAGTTTTATCGCTGGTGCCATATGGGCGAAGCGCTAGACCGGCTGACAGACATGTCGGGCGGGACCGGCTCGTGCGCTCCCTGAACTAGAATAAAAAGGTAATCCATGAATCGAATCCATACATCTCTTGACCCCCAACCAATGAACGTATTGCGTGTCTCCTGGGGTGCCGTGTTCGTCGGCCTGTTGCTGGCCATGATGACGTATCTGTTCCTTGGCGTACTGGGCACGGCGATTGGTGCAAGCGCACTCGACCCAATGGGTGAGCGTAATCCGCTTGCTGGCTTCGGCACCGGCGCGGGGATCTGGGTCGGCGTGTCCACGCTCGTGTCGCTTGCGGTCGGAGGGTTTTTCGCGGGGCGGTCCTCGCCACGGCGCGGCGCGCTGCACGGCGTCCTCTGCTGGTCACTGACCACCCTGGTAACGCTCTACATGCTGTCGAGCCTGGCCGGCGGCGCGATCGGTACCGCATCCGGGGTGGCTCGGGCGGGACTGTCGGTGGCGGGTCAGGGCGTCGCTGCAGCGGCTCCGGGCATCGCTTCCGGCGTGAAGGGCGCGCTCAAGAGCAATGGCATCGATATCGATATGACCGATGTCCAGGGACAACTGGAGACGCTATTGCGTCAGACCGGCAAGCCCGCGCTCGACCCGTCAAATCTCAAAGCGTCCGCTCAGGGCGCAGCGAGTGACGGCACTGCGACCGCTGCAGGCGCTGCCGCGAAACCGCAGAACTCCGCCGATGATCTCAGCAGCTTTTTCGATCGATTGAAGCAGAAGGCGTATCCTGCCCTCGACGCGACGGACAAGGAAGCGCTTGTCAACGTCATCATGGCGCGCACCGGCAAAAGTCGTCCTGAAGCACAGACCATCGCGAATAACTACGAGCAGACCTACAACCAGGCACTCGAGAAGTACCGCAGCCTGAAGATCCAGGCCGAACAGAAAGCGCGTCAAGCCGGCGAGGCGGCCGCAACCGGCGTGAGTCATGCCGCGTGGGCGGGCGTCGTGATATTGCTTTTGGGCGCGCTTGTCTCCGGATTTGCCGGGTTTCTTGGACGCCGCAGCAATCCGTTGCGTGAGGAAGTCGTGGTGTAATGGCGACTGACGTATTCTGCCAGTGCCCTTGGTTGCCGCGATCTCTTTTGCTCGCAGCACCAAGGTGCGATTTTTCATATTTCACGACAGTGCAGGCGGCATGGCCGCATCGGCATCCAGGAAGAACCCAACCATGAACGACCGCGTGCTGCGTACCGAGACGGACCGGCGTCAGCTCCAGCAGATCATTACCGGACTGACCGAGGGCGTCATCCTGATCGAGCCGGATCAACGCATTTTGTGGGCGAATGAGGCTGCTCTCGGCATGCATGGCGTGGAAAATGTGAGCGACCTCGGCAAAGACGTGGGGGAGTATCGGGAACGGTTCCGGCTTCGCTATCGTAACAACCATATTCTTTCGAATGGGCAGTATCCAATCGAGCGCGTGATCGCGGGAGAATGTTTTAGCGACGTAGTGGTCGAGGTATTCCCCGCAGATGACGACTCGGTCAACTGGGTGCATCGAGTGCGCAGTCTCGTGCTGACGAACAGCCAGGGCGAACCGGACTGTCTCGCCCTGATCGTTCACGATGCGACTGAATGGGCAAGCGCCGAACAGCGCTTCGAGAAGACCTTCAATGCAAACCCGGCACCTGCGGTGATCTGCCGGTTGAGCGATCAGCGCTACATGAAAGTCAATCAGGGGTTCCTGGAGATGACGGGTTACGTTCGTGAAGACGTCATTGGCCGATCAGTGTATGAGCTCGATGTATTCGAGAACGCCGAGAAGCGGGGCATCGCGATCGAACGCCTGAGCCAGGGCGCGACGATCCCACAAATGGAAGCGGAGCTCAGGCTTCCGGACGGCGGTTTGAAACCCGTCGTGGTGGCGGGACAACCGATCGATATCGGTGAAGAAGACTGCATGCTCTTCACCTTCATGGATCTGGAACCGCGCAGGAAAGCAGAGAGCACACTGCGTCAAAGCGAGGAGCGGTTTCAGAAGGCTTTTCGCATGCTGCCGGTCCCCAGTGCCGTTGTGACCGCAGACGAGTTCGTGATTCTCGATCTCAACGAGGCCTTCACTGTAACGACGGGCTATGCGGCCGAAGACATCATCGGTCGGGCAGGCGCAGATGCGAACGTCTGGATGGGTGATGTCCGCAGCCGACTCGCAAGTCTGCTCGAGACCGGCACCGGGGTGCGCAACGTCGAGTTCGACGTACGGAAGAAGAATGGCGAGACGATTCGCTGCCTTGTTTCGGCGGAATCAGTCAGCATCAATCGGCAGGATTGCGTGTTGATGGCGTGGCTCGATATCAGTGAACGAAAGCGCTCGGAAATGGAACTCGTCGATGCCATCGAAGCGGTCATGCAGGATGCATCCTGGTTCAGCAAGACCTTGATCGAAAAGCTGGCCAATGTCCGGCGTGCCAATGCGCCGGGAACGTCTGCTGGCCGACTCGACGACCTGACCGCACGGGAGCGCGACGTATTCGATGCCCTGTGTGAAGGGCAGGCCGACAAGGAGATCGCCAAGCACCTCGGTCTCGCATTGAACACGGTTCGTAATCACGTGGCGACCATCTACGCAAAACTCGATCTTCACAGTCGCAGCGAGGTGCTGGTCTGGGCGCGCGAGAATTCTTACTTCGGGCTTGCTGATCGCAAGAACAACAGGTAGCTCATGGTCGTTTGAGTTCTGGACTTGCCGGAAGATGATCATCTAGCCGTGGTGTACGGTGCTACCCGGCTTGCGTGGTACGGCACTCGTTGCCTTTAAAAGCTGGACTACTGCTGCGATAGCCGGGCACCTTTCGGCCCGAGCGGGCCGCCCTGTTCCTCGATTGCCTCGAGCGATTGCGAGCGTGTCTCGATACCGAACGCGAGCACCACGAGTGCCTGGACC
Source organism: uncultured Caballeronia sp. (assembly GCF_964243625.1). Lineage (NCBI taxonomy): Bacteria > Pseudomonadati > Pseudomonadota > Betaproteobacteria > Burkholderiales > Burkholderiaceae > Caballeronia > uncultured Caballeronia sp. The sequence goes on along the minus strand of NZ_CAXTGZ010000041.1, from coordinate 15,205 downwards.
ACCAGCAATGCCGCGACGCTGAAGGCGACGTATCGAATGCCACCGGTGCGGTACAGGAGCAGCGTAATGCCGGGCGCGCAAAACGACGCAATCCGTCCGAGTACGGCGCAAAAACCGTTGCCCCGAAGCCGGTAGCGCGTTCCGAACAGCTCGGGAATGTAACAGGCAACAGCCAAAGCAACGATTGCATATAGGCAGCAAAAAAGGAGAAAGCCCATTATTGCGGCCATCATCGGCGAGTTCGAGAGCGCGTAGCTCACGCCCATTGCCGCGCCGATTATCGATGCGATCGCGATGCATCGGCGGCGTCCGAAGCGGTCAGTGCAGATGAGACCGATACCCGCGCCTATTGGACCACCCAGCGACATCACCATGCTGTACCCAAGCGATGACGACAGGCTGAGGCCCTGCCTAAGCAAAAAGGTAGGCACCCAGGTGACGAAGCTGTAAATGGCGATGCCAATGACAATCGATATGGTTGAACCGACAAGCGTACGTGTCCAGACTTCGCTTGAAAACAGCACAGACAACGGCGGCGTCGGCTCGAGGTCCGGGGGCGTGCCGGACTGCATGGGCGCCCGATAACCCTTGCCATGCACTTCTTCCTCGATGCGGGTCACGATCAGATCGGCTTCTTCCAGCCGGCCCTCGCTTGCAAGCCACCGGGGCGACTCGGGCATCGATTTACGCGCAACCCAGACAAGCAGCGCGCCCGCGCCGGAGACGAAAAACATGGAGCGCCAGGTCCACAACGGAATCAGGAAATAACCCGCGAGCGACGACACGAACAGCGCGCTGTTGGTCACCAGTGCGAGCAATGCGGAATAACGGCCGCGCTGCTTCGGCGGCGTCATCTCGATCAGGGTCGAATATCCCACCACAATTTCGGCACCGAGTCCGATACCCATCACGAGCCGGAAAGCGATGAGCCACGGCATGGAAGGCGCAAAGCCCGCCGCCAGTGACGCAAGACCGAACACGAGCAGATTCGCCTGATAGGTGAAGCGGCGCCCGAAACGGTCACCAAGCATGCCTGCCAGCGTTCCGCCAATCGCCATGCCGACAAACGTGGCTGATATGAAATAGCCGTTGAGCTGCAGGTTCGACATGCCGCTATGGACCAGCGCACCGAGCACGGAGCCGGCAAGCGTGATGTCGAAGCTGTCGAAGAACATCCCTGCCGCAATGAGCCACAGCATGCGCCGGTGAAAACCGCTGAGCGGCAGCGCGTCAAGGCGCAAGCCAATGGATGCCGGGGATGCCATGTTGTCTCCTGTTTGTTTTTCTGTTTTGTTGCGTCGTTGTGCGTGGCGTCAGCGCGGTTTATCGATGAAACGCGTACGCAGCGCGTCCCAGTCGTCCGAACCCATGCGCTGGAAACGTTCCTTCGCGCTCAGTGCGCTGGCTGCAAGCGGGGGCATGCCGGTTGCGGCCAGCGCCGCCAGTTCCTGCTCGCATACCCGCATCACGCTTGCCAGCAGCAAGCTTGGCAGGATCGCTAGCCGATAGCCCATCTCGCGTACATCGTGCAGCGAGATGTCGGGCGTCTTGCCGCCCCGGACGATGTTGAAGAGACAAGGACCATTCACGCGCCGCGGAATCGCGGCGATTTCGTCGAGGTCGCGCGGCGCTTCGACAAACGCGAGGTCCGCTCCCGCAGCGAGCGCGGCGTTTGCACGCGCGATTGCATCGTCAAGACCGGAGACGCTGTTCGCATCGGTCCGCGCAATGATCACGAAATCCGGATTGCGACGGGCAGCGAGGGCGGCACGGATCTTGGCCACGAACTCTGCGGCGGGTATGAGTTCCTTGCCGTCGAGATGACCGCAGCGCTTGGGCGACACCTGGTCCTCGATATGAATGCCCGCGACGCCCGCCTGCTCGTAAGCGCGTACGGCCCGCGTCACGTTCAGCTCGTTGCCAAAACCAGTGTCGGCATCGGCGATAACCGGCAGGGTGGTGCACGCGACGATGCGCGCCGCGTTCGCAACCATCTCGGTCATTGTGAGCAGTCCATAGTCCGGCAGACCGTAGCTCGCGGCCGTGCCTGCGCCGGTCATGTATAACGCGGTGAACTTCGCCTGCTCGGCGAGCCGCGCCGTGATGCCGTCGTAGACGCCAGGCGCTACCAGCATGTCGCCCGAGCAAAGGTACTGGCGTAGACGTGCCGCAGTGGGGACCTGATTGTTGTCGTTCAAGAGCCTAGTCTCCGAAATGCCCGATAGCGGACCGCGCGTTGAAAATCAGGCCGCGCTGACCGGCGATGATGTCGGCGTCCATTCGCGCAGGCTCATGCCCATGAGCGCCGCCTGACGTTTTTCATACGCTTCGAATGCCTGCGAGCGAGCGCTTCCGCGCAAGCCGCCGCGTACTGCGCCAGCGCGTATGTCGCCGAAATATTCGAGCCAGTTTTCCGGCAGCGGCTGCGCGTTCGGGATGGACAGCCACAGACGCAGCAGATGACGCTTCATGTCCGGCTCCTCGTTGTCCTCGAAGCCGGTTCGGGAATGGATCGTGACGTAGTTGTTGAGCAGTTGCAGGTCGCCACGCTCGAGCGACATCGAAAAGCAGAAGCGCGGGTCCGTCATCGTTTCATCGAGCAGATCCAGTGCGGCGGTCTGTAGGGTTGAAAGACGCGGAACGTCATCGAAATCGCGCTGCGCAGCGACGATATTCTTACGATTCGTGCGCATGGCGAAATGCTCCGGCTGGTCGCCAACGATCGGGCAGCAATAGTAAGGCGGCTGGGCCGGGTCCTGAGCGCCTTGATAGCTGAAGTAGTAAGGTCCGCGCAACGCATTTGCGAGTTCTGGATGCTGACGCTGCATTTCATCGAACACGGCGATCGAGCTGACGACCTTGCTCTCGCCGCCCGTCCTCGCGGCTCGACGGCATAGCAGACCGACTACATCGCATGAGTCCATGTGGAAATCAAGTGATGCGTTCGTGTTGTAACCCCGGCCGTTCGTGGTCTTGTACGAGGAACCTACATCGCGTACATCGTTGAGGATGTCGCTCGCGCGGTTTTGCGTGCGCGCCACACCGATGTGCAGGCCCATGCCCCAGTATGCAAGACGGGTGTCGTCCTCACTCCAGCGGTCCACCGGAAAGCCTTTCAGCAGACACATGCCCCAGCGGCCCTGGGTCGTATCCACCGCGCGTTGCAACGCGTTCCGAGACACGGCGGTCAGCGGGAAATCGTCGGGGGTCATCTCAAGAAGGTCGCGGCCGAGCGTTTTTGCATGCGCGAGTGCGACGTCGAATCCGGCCACTTCGTCGGCGCTCAGACGCTGCATCCAGGATGTGTCGTCTTTCGCGTCGGTCGCGAGCCACGGAACGGGTCTGAAGCTGTTCATTGCTGTCATGTCTCCGGCTGTCTGAATTGTCAGCGGCGGGATGGAGTGAACTCCCGCTGCATGTCTTGCAAAAAGTATAGGCTCGGCGGATAGTCAATAAAAGTGACTTTATTTCACTCTTTAGATAAGAGATCTTGATGAAACTGGAAGCGTTCGAAACGCTTGGAGCGGTTCTCTCCGAGGGTTCGTTTGCCGCTGCCGCGGCCGCGATGAACCTTACGCCGAGCGCGGTGAGCATGCAGATGAAACATCTCGAACAGTATCTCGGCCAACCACTGTTCAGGCGTGCCGGCTTGCGCGTACAACCGACCGCAATGGCGCATCAGGTGATTGCCGCGATGCGCGAGGGCCTGCAACAGATCGACGTGCTGAGGCGTCGCAATACCGTCGTCGTGGAAGGAACCATTCGGCTCGGCCTGATTGAATCGATCCAGCCCATGCTGCTGCCCGGGACCATGCGCGTGCTCCGGGATACCCATCCGCGACTCCTGTTGAGGCCGCAGCGGGGACGAAGTGCGGGCCTGACGGCCGACGTCAAGGCAGGCGCGCTTGACGCAGCAGTGGCCGCGCAGCCCGAGAAGGGGAGAGTGGCCGGACTGATCTGGTATCCGCTGTTGAAGCGGGAGCTGGTCCTTATCGCGCCGCCTGATGCCAAAGCCGCAACCGTGTACGAATACCTCCGGCATTACGACTGGATTCGCTACGATCGCCAGACGACGACGGGAGCAATGGGCGCGCGTTACGTTCGTGAGGTGATGGCTGAGAAGCGCAGCGCGCTCGAGCTGGACAGCGTGACTGCGATTGTCGCGATGGTGAGCGCCGGGCTTGGCGTGTCCGTGCTGCAGGTGGTGGATCCGCGTGTCTGCGAGCAGTACCCGGTCAAAACGATCCGTCTCGGCGCGTCGCCGCCAACCTTGCAGTTGTCCGTGGTGACCCGCAAGGATGACGCAGATAGCCGGCTGTTGCTGGCCGTTCGTGAGGCGCTGAGCCTTGCATTGAAGACCACAAGGCCATAGGCAGGCGATAAGCAACCGGCGTTGCAGGTAAGTAAACAGTAAGTCACACCGTTTTAAAGTCGGTCCCGTTTTTGCCATTTAACCAGGGATCGACAGTGAGAAAGAATGTATGCGGCGAATATGCGTTGCTGCTGGCCTTTGCTTCAATGCTCGTATCAGCGCCGGTCTGGGCCGACGGGGCAGGCGCGCAGCCACCTGACGCGGACGACTCGGGTTTCACCGTGTTGAGCAACGCGACCAACGTCACGCATTGGGGATTGGGAGCCGGTTTCGGATACCAGCAGGCGCCGTACAAGAACTACGGCTCGAAGTTCGACCCGATCCCTTTATTCTTTTTTGACGACAAATGGATTCATGCTATCGGAACGACTATCGATTTCAAAGTCGGGACGTGGCACAACGTGAGCTTTACCCTTCGCGGTCAATATGCGCTCGGGGACGGGTACGAGGGCTCGGATGCATCCAGCCTCAACGGCATGCAGACACGCAATAGCGCGTTCTGGTATGGGCCGGCACTGGCGTGGAAGACCCGTTTTGGAACGCTGACTGGCGACGTGCTCGAAGGCGGGAACAAGGGACAGAAGGGGAGCGTCAATTTCGGCAAGCGCATTGACTACGGCAATTTCTCCGTTGAACCGCATGTGGGGGCCGAATGGTTGAGCAGCAAGTATGTCGACTACTATTACGGCGTCCGCTCGTCGGAAGTCCGCGCCGGACGTCCAGCTTACTCGGGCACATCGACATATGACATGTCGGCTGGCGCGCGCTTCGATTATCGGTTCACGCGCCAGCAGTCTGTCACGCTCGACGTCGGTGCGAAGCATCTTGGAAGCGGCATCACGGATAGCCCTATCGTGGGCAAGCGCTTCATTCCCGAAGCCAGATTCGGCTATCTGTACCAGTTCAATTGATCGGGTGATATGTCACGAGTCGCACTCATAGAAGATCATGTCCGGTTGTCGGCAATGATCCGGCAGGCGTTGCTGGGCGCCGGCGTGGAGACCGATACCTTCTGCACGCTATCAGAGGCCGCGTATGGCATGAGCCGGGGCGATTATGCGGTGCTGGTTGTCGATCGCGGATTGCCGGATGGCGATGGCCTCGCTTTCCTGAGAAACCTCCGCGCCGCTGGACAGATGACACCTTGCCTGATGCTCACGGCCCGCGACGCGTTGCACGATCGTATCGACGGGCTGGAAAGCGGCGCGGACGATTACGTGACCAAGCCGTTTGCGATGAGCGAACTGGTCGCGCGGGTTCGCACGCTGATGCGCAGGCCGCAGGAGCTCACTGCGCTCATCCAGGCCTTTGCCGATATTTCCGTCGATCCGCAGCAGCGCGCATTGCGATGCGGCGAGCAGTCGATCGTGCTCGCGCCCGCCGAACTCCAGATCATGCTGACCTTGATGAAAGTAGCCGGCCAGACCGTGCGGCATGCGGCCCTGGAGCACGCTGCTTGGGGACTTGCGGAAGCGGTCACGCCAAACGCGCTGGAAGTCACGGTGCATAGACTGCGCAAGAAGCTTTCCTCGATCAACGCAAGGACGCGTCTTGCCAACGTTCGCGGCGCGGGTTTCGTGTTGCAGGCGCCGGCCTGAGGCGGAGGTTTTTCAAGGAGGTTTGATGAAGCGCCTGATTCTTGTAGTCGATGCCGACCCCGGCTGCCGCGACGTGTTGCGCAACCGTTTTCACGCGGCGGGCTTCGACGTATCCGTCCTCTATGATGCAGCGGGGATCGCACATCGGCTGACACTGGAGAGGCCCGCGTTGGCGCTCGTCGCAAGCGGTCTGTGCATGAGCGGCGGACTGGCCGAGATCAAGCGCTTGCGCAATAGCGACGACGACTTGCCCGTCATCATGCTCGGCGAGGAGGACGACGCCACGGAGCGCATCGTCGCGCTTGAATGCGGTGCTGACGATGTCGTGTCGAAACCGTTCAATGTCGATGAAGTACTGGTCAGGGCCCGCAATGTGCTGCGCCGTGTCGGGCATCGGCCGATTCGGGAGCCGGCGTGCGGAATGCCTTATCGGTTCGATGGTTTCAAGCTCGACTTCCTGGCGCGCAGCCTGAGCTTTCAGGAGCGGCCCGTTGCACTCTCGGAAACCGAATATTCGCTTCTGAAACTGCTTGTCTCCTCGCCCGGCAGGGTGATTTCGGTCAGTGCGATAGCACAGATGATGGAATCGCGCGTACTTGACTCGAGCGTTCGTATTTGGGTTCACAGGCTGCGCTCGCGCATCAGGCTGGCCGCGGGCGCATGCGAGCAGATACTCACGGTTCAGGGTCAGGGTTATGCGTTTCACCCTTGCGGGAATGCAGAATCGAACGGCGCCCAACATGTTTAGGTACTGGGTCCGCAGCCTTTCGGCGCGACTATGGCTCACCAGCGTGACGGCGCTGGTGATCTGCCTCGGCGTGATCGCTGCGATCACCATGTACACGTTCAGTCATTCGCCTCCGCGGATGTTGCAGCGTCACGCCGACATTCGCGCCGCGCAGCGCATCGTTGACGGACTGCGTTTCGACAGCCACGGACAGCCAGTGGCTGTCGCGCTCGATGAGCAGAGCGCGTGGCTGTTCAACGTCGCGACGAACGACCTGATGTACCGCGTGCTCGACGACCGCGGTCATCTGCTTCTGTCGTCGGGCAAGGCAGCCGGCGGCGAACAGTGGGAGAAGGGCAATCCTGCAGGGGAGAGCCGTGAAGATCGCGAGGTGTCGATAAACGGGCGGCCGTTCGACCTGGTGACGCGAGAAACGCAGCGCGGCAACGCGCGGTTCGTGGTCCAGGTTGCAACGAGCGTCGCGTTCAACAAGGCCGTGCTGAGCATGAAGGTCAAGCCGATTCCCGGCATAGTGGGATGGACCATCGCGCTTGCCACGATCATTTTTGGTCTGACGCTGACATTCACCGTGCACCGGCTGCTTCGGCCGCTGAGGGCGGCATCTCGCGCCGCGGCGTCGATCACGCCGTCCAGTCTCACGATGCGTCTTTCCGACAAAGGCATGCCAAGCGAAATCAAACCATTGATCACGGCGTTCAACGACGCGCTGTCGAGGCTTGAGAACGGTTTCATTGTCCAGCAGGCTTTTCTGGCGTCGGCAGCTCACGAGTTGCAGACGCCTTTGACGCTGATCCGCGGACAAATCGAGTTGCAGCCCGGGATTGAAAAGAAGGAACTGATCTATCGCGAGATCGACCTGATGGCGAGGCAAGTGCGTCAGTTGCTGCACCTCGCCGAAGTCAGCGAGTCGCAAAACTTCGTGTTCAGCGATGTCAACTGGGCCGACGTAGCCGACGATGTCGCGGGCTACTTCGCCCTCAAGGCCAGCACGGAGAATGTATCGCTTGAGCTAGACTCGCCCGTCATTGCCTCGGTCATCAAGGCTGATCGAAGCGCGTTGTTTATCCTGCTCAAAAATCTCGTGGAAAACGCGATCAACGTCACGCCCGCGGGCGGCAGGGTGACGGTATCGGTGGACGGCAGTTCTATCCGGGTGAGCGATGAGGGTCATGGCATTGACCCGGAACATCTGCCATTCTTGTTTCAGCGTTTCTGGCGCGCCCCTGATGTCCAACACGATGGCGCGGGTCTCGGCCTTGCAATCTGCAAGGAGATTGCCGGTGCTCACGGCTGGCAGATCAACGTGAGACGGTTGCAAGTAGGAACAGCTTTCAGCGTGGTGTTCAACGCTTGAAGAGAAGCGGTCGTTACCCGGCTGCGCACGGTGGATTTTCCCTCGTGTGATCATCGAATCGACGTTGCGAAGGTAACAGGGCGTCCCGGTCGACCATCCCCGCAAAAAGCGCCTCTGCCTTGGTTGCCCGCTCAGTTGCCCATTTGAAACGCCAACCAAGGCGCCCGTTACCACGAATCCGCTCGGTCCTGCCTTGGCGGTCTTCGATCAACACGAACACCCCACCTTTTGGAGCGCATCGGTCATTTGACCGATACCGACAAGACAAACCGAATGCCATGATCTCCACCCATGCAGGCCTACTTGTCGCGATAACGCTGTGCGGTCCTGCCGACAGCCCGTCACAGCGAGCGCCTGGCGTGTCGCCACGGCGACGCGGCCGATCAAATTTCAAAGGGAATTTCAATGGCTACTCGTCTTTCAGATACCACCGGCCTTCAGGATGAGCGGTGGCTCAAACACTACTACCTCACACGTGCAGCGTTTTCCGCGGTGTGGGTCGCGCTCGCGTTCGCCGTCGGTCAGCATGCCGCAGCGATCGGTGCGGCATTGCTCATTGTCTATCCCCTGTGGGACGCGCTGGCTAATTACATCGACATGTCGCGTAGCGGTGGGGCGCGCGAAAACCTCACTCAGGCTTTCAACGTCTTTGCAAGCCTGGTAATAGCGATTGCGGTGATGGTGGTGTTGAGCGTCGACACAGGCCTGATCCTTGACGTGTTCGGAGCCTGGGCCGTTCTATCCGGATTGCTTCAGCTCGCTACTGCCGTGCGCCGCTGGAAGCGGTTTGGTGCGCAATGGGCAATGATCTTGAGCGGAGGCCAGTCGGCGCTGGCGGGCGTGTTTTTTATCGCGCAGGCCCATTCAACAGCACCTCCCGCGATTATCAAAATTGCCGGCTATGCGGGTGTCGGTGCGATCTATTTTCTCGTTTCGGCGTTGTGGCTAGCCGTCGGGCAGATGCGGCGCAAGGTTGCATCGACGCACTAAAGAACTGGTTCAACCCCGGGCGTCTTTCTCGAGGAGCCTGGTATAAAGCGGCTTACTCATGGATCAACCGCTGAGTAATCAAGGTTATTGCATCAGCTATCGAGCATTGAGTGGTGTCGATGCGAACGTCGGGAGCGATCGGTTCCTCGTAGAGGGAATCGATACCCGTGAGATTCTTGAGCACTCCCTGTCTTGCGAGCTTATACAGTCCTTTAGGATCGCGGCTTTCAGCGATTGCAACGGGAACATGTACGTGCACTTCCACGAACCGATGAGGCCCGGCAGTGAGCCGTGCGATTTGCCGATCTGCCGAGAAGGGTGAAATGGCGCAGACCAACACCAGCAGCCCGGCGTCAGCCATCAGCCGAGCGACTTCGCTCAACCGCCTGATGTTTTCATGTCGATGCTCATCGGAGAATCCAAGATCCCGGCATAGCCCGGTACGCACGGTGTCGGCATCCAGTAGGAAACTGTGTTTGCCGGCGTCATGGAGCGTAACTTCGAGGGCGTCGGCGAGGGTGGACTTTCCAGCCGCTGGCAAACCGGTGAACCAGACTATCCCAGGTTTCTGCCCAAGCAAGTCGGAGCGGTCGTCGACGCCGACTGAAAACTCATGACGGTGAACGTGAGATGAATTGTCGGTTGGCAAGTCCATCTGATCTCCTCATTGCTTATGCCACTATGAATGACCCTGCGTCAGTAGTAGCGCCACTGTTCTGACAGTTCTCGAGCGAGCACCAGCTTTTCCTTAATGAGCTCAGCACCGTCCGTCCCAGGTCCCGATGCACCTCTTTTCGATACCATGAAACCCAATGCTGAGGCGTGAATGGATTTGATCGAGCGTCCGTCGATTCCCTTCATGAGCGAAGCATTACCCTTCATCTGTGCAACGAGATCTCTTGCAGCGCTGAAGTCCGGCGTTATTGCGACCTGGCCTCGAACTTGTGCCCGTAATGCCAAGGCGTATTCGGGAGACTGTCCCAGCCGGTCAACATCGACCAGCAAATCGGCTTCGTCGGCCGAGCGCATTGCAGACAGCATCCACACCGCTAAAAACGCCCGATATGCGTTGTCGCCGTCGACCGTACGCACGAACTGCTCGCAGGCCGCAGCATATTCATCGATCGAGGTGACGGGTGCGGGCGGCAAGCGAACGCCGCACACTTCAATGACCTCTTTGACGATAGGCTCGTTTTGATTAAGGCCCAATATCCGAAACGGAGCAGCAACAAAGAAGGGATTGCTCCATTGCTGATGAAGCAACCATCCAGAGGCAAACTGCGATGCGGGATTTCGCAGGACGACTGCGTGCATCACCTCAGGAAACGCGTCCTTTAACCATGGCAACCGGCCAAGGGATCGACAAAATTTGAAGACAGGTATCTTCCCCTGCTTCCTTGTCTGGTCGTGGAGGCTCTTCAGGTACGCCTGCAATGTTGAGAAGGCAGCATCCGCCACGGGTCCGAATCGATCCGCACTAAAACTTTTTCGATAGCCCGCCACACCATGTAAGTCGTCTCGAATGAACGGCCTATATTCGGTGAAATAAGGCGCTGTAAGTTTCGGATGACCCGAAGTCCAGGTCGGCTCCAAGGCGGGTATGTCAGCGGCTCGCAGGTCGGCCAGTATGGGGTGAAGCGGTTCATAGAACGCCGTCACGGTCTGCAAGGCCCGAAAGCGAGACCATACCCACGTTCCCGCGCTTCTCCAGCCGGCATGCAGAAAAATTCCACCCGCCTGTCCTTTCTCTCGCATGACAGTTTCCTGACTGCGGGAGTCTGCGGATGTCTGCCCGTTGTCATCGGTGATATGCGAAGCACTGTTTGATGGATGCATCATCAGCTTTCTCTACAGTCCGAAGGGAAGGGTGTGTTTTGCGCGATTAAAGGACTGAGGGCTTGCAATGAGAGCCACAGTGAAAGGCGATTGTGCGTCTGCGGATATCAGAGAGCGGATGGTGAACGACAGGTAGTGTAGTTCCACGCGTCGTGTTCCGCGTTACCACAAGGGTCGTGACGGTTACGATCCATTACCAGTGCAATTCGCTGAGGTATTGCGGAGCAACAGTTGATGCAGGTCGATCAGATTTTCACCGACTTGCTCGAATCCGAAGATAACTGAATGCAAGGAACGATACCGGTCGTAGCTTTCGCGTGCCGCCGAGCAGTCAAGTTCTTCCCGCAATGTTTCGTGCGCTTCATTGAGCGCTCGGCTGCATGCGTCAGGATCCGGTGCCGCATGACCTCCTCTTACATAGGCGGCCAGCCTCGAAAGATAAAGCGCCCCACACGTTTTGACGTTGTTGCCGACGTCCATCATCACTTCTCGATCTCCCATCGTGAAATGGCTGCCATGGGCGGAACCGATTCGATCCAGAAGAACAAGGCCGTGCCAAAGGCGTTCAGTTGCCGAGAGAGCAGACGACAGCGTCAGGCCTGATTGAAAGTGCGCGCGTATGCGCGTGTCGATTGAAACGGATCGAGCCAGTTCAAGATGTCCAAGGAATCGCTCGTGTAGAGCGTCGAGCGCGGCACGGTCGTGTGGTTGATCGAATATGGAAATATGGTTGAGCAATTCACTGCAATCGTCGAGTGCCGCTGCAATGAAATTGAACACGCGTTGGCGGGCGAGCTGCGGCCATACCGACATCGACACCGCGATCCCGATGCCGGAACCGAGGATGATCGCCCCAGCACGACTGATCGCATCAGAAATGCCAGCAGACGGGGCAAGCGCGATCACAGCGGCCGCCACGACGCCATAGCTTGTCGCGGGCCAGATCGCGGTCACACTGCAGGTCACAAGCGTGGTCAGCCCGAGTCGCAACATCGACTGCTCGCTGCCGGGAAAAACGTGTATTGCTGCCAGACCGACTGCGGTGCCGAATCCCGCACCCGCCATTTGCCCAAGGCCGTATCGCATGCTTCGGTCGAAATTCTTCTGCAGGGTAAAAAGGCTGGAGAAGATAGCCCATGTGGCATTCGAAGGATCAATGGCCGCGAGGACCGCGTAGCTCAGAAGGCTCGCGACAAGTGACTGCAAGGCTATGCGCAATGAATCGGAACGGCGCGCGCGCCAACCATCGGCAGCTCTCTTGATCAGATTCGCCGGTTGCAATCGGCCGAGATGTGGCATTGAATTTCCGTCAAACAATTTCCGCGGTGGACGCAAGGTTGGCCATTCCAAACCTTCGCGCGATCCTGCCGCGAAGTCCGACCGCCGCCGGGTCCGCGCGGAAAAAATGGCGAACGGCCGAATATGGTTCAGCCGACCCGATCCGAGTACCGCATGCCACCCCTGCAATAGTCTGGTGCTCGCGGGTTACCGGGCAAAGAACAAACGCGGCGCGGCATATTGCAAGGGAACACTGAAGAGCGGAAAAGGCATGCTCACAACGTGACGACTGCGTTGCCCGTCAGTCGACCGCTTTCGACAGCCTCGTGCGCCTCGACAATGTGCTCGAGGGAGAAACGCTCTGCCACGTTGTGATTGAGCGCGCCGGTTTTCAGATAACCATTCAGCGCACTCACAGTCTCGGCGCGCGCTGCGGGCGAGAGCTCGTAGACGATAAAAAAACGTATTGCGGCGCCACTTTGAATCATTGGCAGGAAGTCGAACTGCACCTGCGGCTTGCCCGCCCCATAGATCGCGCCCATGCCGTCACGCGCCAGGGCCGCGGGGTACAGTGCGGCGTTCGCGGCGGCATCGACCTCCACGATTCTGTCCACGCCGCGTCCGTTCGTCAGCGCCTTCACACGCGCAACCACGTCCTCGTTGCGGTAGTTGATGACATCGTCGGCGCCGAGGCCCTTCGCGATCTGTGCCTTTGCATCCGAACTCACGGTGGTGACGACCCGAGCCGCGCCCAGGAGCCGCGCAAACTGAATCGCATATGCGCCCACGGCGCCTGCGCCCCCTGTGACGAGCACAGTCTTGCCAAGCACGGTGCCGTCGATCGTGAGTGCGCGAAGCGCGGTGAGTGCAGGAATGCCAAGGCACGCGCCCTCATCGAACGAGGTATTGTCGGGCAGGTCCACCGCTTGTTCCGCTGGCAGCGCGATGTACTCTGCTGCCGTGCCCCCGGCACGCTTCCATTGACCATTCCAGAGCCAGACCCGCTCGCCGATACGGCTCTCCGGGACGCCCCTTCCCACGCTTGTGATGACGCCCGCGCCGTCGCTGTGCGGTGTGATGCGCGCCGCCATGGGGGGACGGCTGGAACGCCCTTTGACATCGGACGGATTGACGCCGGACGCCTTGACCTGCACGCAGACTTCGCCTTCTTGGGGAGCGGGATTGTCGAGCTCGCCGACCGTAAGCACCTCACGCGCCGCGCCATTGCGCTCATACCATGCAGCTTTCATCTGAATTTCTCCTTGAATTTGCAGGCGGGATGGGCTGCGTTACCCGTGTATAGCCGCATCACGCGCGCAAGACGATCCCGTAAGACGACCTTCCGGCAAAACCGCCTGCATGTTGATTCGCGACCGTGGTTCAATCAAATTCCGAGCATCTGCGCCATCGCCCGTACAGCGTTCGACGTTGAATTCAGTAGGCCGGCTGCTTTCGTCAGGTCTTGTTGAATAGGCGCGTCACCGTCGAAAAAATGCATACATGAATTGCTTGGTCGGTGAGCTGGGAAAAGCGCCATAAACCTGAAAAACAGAAAGTTCATTAGGAAATATTGTACAGCCTGATGTTTTTTCTGGCAGCGTACAACGCGCAATTGCTGGATGAATCAGTGCATGCGCGTCCTTGTCAGTGACAACGCCATGCAGACTGACCGATGGACAAGTGGTGTTTATTTGGCATACCTAACCGGATCAATGCGGTTTACCGATCAAGACCAAGAATTGATCAATCAGGATTGGCGTCTTATGGCGTGTACGTAACGCTATCGCGGTTCGACAGAAATATGCGCAATACGTCCCGCATGCGGGCAACGACGAGTGCACTTGTTGATAGCGAGGTGACGTTGCGCGCGCCGAGGTGAGGTTCAGCTCGAACGGCACAAAAACGATGCCGGTCGTCCCCGTGCTATGAACAACGAGGTCATGCTGGAATGCAGGTGGACTATTTCGCCGGCTGGTTCCAGGTAAAAAAATCGAGAAGGCTCTGAGGCGCGTCGGGGCCAAGACACACCCTGAGTACGTCTTCCGCCTCCGCCGCCTCGGACGCGCTGCGGGGGAAGAGGTCCTGCTCATACAAGATGAGCGCGGCCTCAAGGTCATCGGGGTGGGCGGCGATAACCTTGCCGAGCTCAGCGCCGTCGAACATTGCAAGGTTGGCCCCCTCACCGGACGGGATCATCAGGTGCGCGGCGTCGCCGAGCAGTGTCACCCCCGGTATGCGGTCCCATCTGTGCTCGACTGGAAGCGCGTGAATGGGGCGGGGCATAAGGTTTGTCTCACCGTCGGTGATGAGCGCTACGAGTTCCGGAGCCCACCCGTCGAACTCCCTGGCAACGCAAGCTCTGGCCGCTGCCGGGTCGGAGAAGTCGATGCTGTCAATCCAGTCCGCGGGCTTGTTCAACTGCGCGTACGTATGAAGCACGCCATTGGGCTCGCGATGCGCCAGTATGCCCCTGCCCGGCGCGAGCGCAAATAGCGCTCCGTCGCCAACCGCTTGGGCGCTTGCCGCGTGTCGAGTGTCGCCGTCGTACAGATGTGTCTCGAAGAATGACGTGCCGACATACGCCGGTTCCGCCAAGGAGAGAAGGGGACGAACTCTCGACCAGGCTCCGTCGGCCCCCACGAGGAGGTCGGCTGTCACGGCGGAGGCGTCAGCGAAGGTCAACATGTGCCGGCCGCCACCAAGCGCAGACGCCGCTACGAGCTTGTGTCCCCACCGGATCGTGTCGGAAGGAATCGAGTCAAGCAGGATGCGGCGTAGTTCCCCTCTAGGTACCTCGGGTCGACCGCCCGTACCGTCGTCGGGTTCGTCAAGCAGCAGGTTGCCGTCCTTGTCGAGTACGCGCGTTGCCTGGCCGCCAGCGTGAATGACCTTCAGGAACTGATCAAAGAGGCCCGCTGTTTTGAGCGCGACTTGCCCGTTGTGTTCGTGAATATCGAGCATGCCCCCCTGCGAGCGCGCGTTCGCCGAGGTCTCCGCTTCATAGATCGTCGCGGCAATGCCGTGGACAT